>CAYNZI010000222.1:0-5326 GCA_964401565.1 uncultured Spongiibacteraceae bacterium | reverse complement strand
TGAGTGATACGGTATTGCGTGCAATGCCCTAGTGGTGTTTGATACAGGGCCGTTTTCGTATAGTTAACTAGTAACACTAAAAGGGTTGCATCATGGCAATGTCAGGTTTCGGTTATCGGTCTACAGCGCTCGAGGTAGTTCGCGGCATCAATCTCGGCGATAAAAACGCTATCGTAACAGGTGGTTATTCAGGTATAGGTATCGAAACAGTTATCGCACTGGCGAGTGCCGGGGCTAACGTTACAATTGCCTGTCGCGACCGGTCACGGGCGGAAGAAACCGCCGCTGAGCTTAATAGCAGAGATTTATTGGGGACTGTAGATGCTCAGTTACTGGACTTGGGTTCTTTGCAAAGTGTAAAGGACTTCGTTGATGGTTATCGTACTAATCATACGTCTCTTGAGATACTCGTTAACAACGCGGGGGTAATGGCTTGTCCATTCGACACAACGACAGATGGTTTTGAGCGTCAATTTGGCACTAATCATTTAGGACACTACGCGTTAAGTCGTTTAATGTTACCGCTTTTATTAAGTGCTGAAACTGCTCGGGTGATTTGCCTGAGCTCTACGGGTCATATGATTAGTCCGGTTGTTTTTGACGACATCAATTTTAGCCAACGAAAATATGATGCCTGGTCTAGCTACGGCCAGGCAAAAACGGCCAACAGTTTGACGGCAGTGGCGCTTCAGCAGCTATATGGTTCAAAAGGAATTGACGCCTTCGCCGTTCATCCGGGCGGTATCATGACGTCGTTACAGCGCCACATGGATAAAAAAGATATAGAAGCCCGCGGCTGGGTTGATGCGGAGGGAAATATTAATGAACGTTTTAAAACGGTCGAACAGGGTGCGTCAACATCCACGTGGGCAGCCACCTCGCCCGAGTTAGCTGGCCGCGGTGGTGCCTATCTTGAAGATTGCGATTTTGCCGAGGTGGTCGCTTCTCGTCCCGAATTTCCCAAGGGAGTAATTGCGTACGCTATAAATGTGGAAGCCGCAAAACAGTTATGGCAAGTTAGCGAGTCGATGATTGAGGATAAGTTTCCAGATTATTTTGAATAGCGTTGTCGGAATAGGATTGACGTCATCCAGTTGGTGACATAGCAAGAATCATAGCAGGTGACACTCGCGTTGAGGTTTGCTTAAACTCGCCATTTTTGATTAAAATGCATACTATCTATAACGACTAGAGGATATATTCCAATGTTAACTCAAGCCCGTTTTGTCAGCCTGCAATGGCTATTTATTTTTTCCAGCATGTTTGTATTATCTTCTGTTAGCGCTCAAGAAGTCAGTTTAGATACGGAGCAGTTGCGTGCTTGTGCTTATCCGAGCTTGCCTGAAATTGTCGATGGTAGTAATACCAATGAAACTGCGATGTCGCTTATGGGTAAACAAGTGGGTGAATTCGTAGTTTCGGTTGAGGCATCTCTGGTGTGTCTGGATAAGGCGGCTAATCAAGCCTCGCCTGAAAACGCAAAGGTAATCAATCAGTTATACAACAACGGCGTAGATCAGCTTGATTTTGTGGCAAAAAATTATAACGAGCAGGTGCGCCGTTATAATCGCTACCAGCAAGTTCTTGAAAGCTCGTTGATTTTACAAAACCCTTCTAGGCTCAATGGTCATTAGCCCGTCAGCTTCTGACGGGCTAACCCTTTTTTGGGCTTTAATAGCGAAGATAGCAATCACTTACGCGTAGCCGGTCTTTTGTGGCAAATCATTTTGATGGGCTGAGTCATAGTGAAGTAGCGCAAGGAAGCGTCTTACGAGTCAAATACATCCTACAGAATGTCAGGCGGCAAGCAAAGGGAGGCATGCTGTCTTTTCTTTGTACACATGTTTAAGCCGTCACCATGAATAGTTCTCGTAATTATGACCGCCTTATCTGCAAATGATTCTCATTTGTATTAAATTTGCCGCTTCATGATCTAGGGAAACAACAAAATGCACCCATACAATTTTTTTTTTGCCACGGCTGCCGCATTCACTTTTACTGCTTAGCGCGACGCTTTTGGCTACCAGCGCATCTGCGGGTGAATTTGGCTACCTGCAGAGTGCTGAAACTTTACCAGAGGGAGCGCTGGAAGTTATCCAGAGTGTTACCCGGCGCGCTGACAAAGGCTACGGAGATTACGAGGCTTACGACTTCCTAACTAAACTGGAATACGGTGTAACTGATAAGTTTACAATAGAGGGCGGTCTTCGAGCGCAGTCCATTGATACATCAGGGCTACTAATTGACGGTTATATGCCGGGAGACGAGAAGTACAGCGCGCAATTCTCAGGTTTTGAGATTGAAGCAAAATACAAATTTCTCAACACAGCTGAACATGATCTTGGCCTGTCAAGTTATTGGGGGCTGAACTATTCGAGTAAAGATCCACATTCAGGTCAGGACAAAAGAACAGTGAGTCTGGAAACAGGACTGCTTGCACAAAAATATTTCCTGGAAGGGCAGATGGTTTGGCTGGGGAATATTGGGTTGGAGGCAACACATGCCACTCGCGATGAGATTCAGGGCCTGCCAGAAGGTTTTGAATGGCCAACAGACCCAGAGGTTGAGCTGGAGTTTAAGGTGGGTACTGGCTTGAGCTATCGCATCGTTCAAAACTGGTACATCGCTGCTGAGGTTATATACGAAGAAGAACATGAAACAGAAGTGGGCAAGGAACGTTATTCGTTGTTTGCTGGCCCGTCCATTCATTACAGTAGTAAAAAGTGGTGGATGACGCTGAGCTATTTAGAGCAAATAAATGGTGGCGGTGAGAAATTCGATGAACAAGATGATTCCAACTTACATCTTATCGAAAAAACCAAGGACGAAGTGCGTCTAAAGTTTGGACTTAACTTCTAGAGTCGATGATAGGGTTGATAATGACGAGTATGGGGAGAGTCACTTTTCGGACAAAGGGTGTAAGCATTGTTTTATGGTGCGTGCTGATTGCGATTTCTCCCTTGGCGTTGGCTTCAAGCGAGAAGAACTTATCGGCTGAGGCCGTGCGGCAGGCAATGTATTCACCGACTAGTCGCTTTATGCCGGTGCCGTTGGGTTTCAGTAAAGCGGAACTAAAATTATTAAAAAAACAGGCGCGAGTAAGAATTCACTCAAAGTTGATTAAGGCTTGGAGGGTGACTGATTCGTCGCAACATGTGGGTTGGTTTTTTGTCGACCAGGTTATTGGAAAGCACGAGTACATTACCTACGCCATGGGCGTTGGGGGCTCTGGTGAAGTGAAAGGGGTTGAAATTCTCGAATATCTGGAAACCCATGGTCATGAGGTAAAAGACCTTGATTGGCGTGCGCAGTTCTTAGGTAAGCGCCTTAATGTCGATCCGCTGAGGCTCGGAAATGATATCGATGGTGTGTCTGGAGCGACACTGTCGTGCCGAAATGTCACCGACGGTATCCGCAAATTACTGATTCTAAGGCAGGCAATGTCTGAACGGCTTGAATCGGCTAGTGCTGAGCAGTGAAAAAGCCATTGGTTATTGGCTTTTATTTAATTTTTTTAATGCTGCTTATCAGCGGTTTGATGTACGCCGTCCCTACGTATGCTGATCGGTTTTTTGATGAAGACTGGAGCACATTTCCTAGCAAAAGCCTGCTAATGAAAATACACGGCGCGGCGAGCATGGGGATTTTGTTGATCGTTGGAGGAATCTTACAAGTACACTCTCTGGGGCGAATCGGGCGGCGAAAAAATCGCGTTAGTGGTATTGCACTAATTACATTGCTGACCACAGTCGTGGTAACAAGTTATATTTTGTATTATTCGGGTTCTGAAAGCCTGCGGGAAATATGCAGTGATATGCATACTATTTCCGGGCTGATCACGGCAATATTTATTGCGTGGCACGCCGGGCTGATACGCAGCCGCTCTAATAGGTATGATGAGGGGCAGTCTGTGGCTAACTTGATGCAACAAAACCTGACCTCAAGACTGTAACTTTACAGACACTCAACCGCTATGAACACTTCGAATCACCACAGCTCAAACAGGTCATACAGCCATCCAGTAATATGGCGGCCTTGGTGTTGCATTTCATGCATACGCTCGCCCCTTCGGGATAAGGGTTGTCGGCAATATCATCAGTGGCATCTTGATTTTTCGCCGCACTAATTGATTCAAATTGAGCCCGCTTCTCATCCATAATTTTTTGCTGGTGTTCGCTAACCCCGTCCATTTTTAACATGCCGATCATGACCAAATGTGATTCTAAGGCATAGCCTATTTCAGCAACCACCGATGGCATGAATACCCCTCCCTTTTTAAAATAGCCACCTTTGGGGTCAAAAACCGCTTTAAACTCGTCCACTAAAAAAGTGACATCGCCGCCCTTGCGAAACACCGCCGATGCCACCCGGGTTAACGCCAGCACCCACTGAAACTGATCCATGTTTTTTGAATTGATAAATATTTCAAATGGACGACGCAATTCGTGACCAGTACCGGGATTTAGTACAATATCGTTGATCGTCACATACAGTGCATGTTCGGATAGAGGGGTTTTGATTTTGTAAGTGGCACCCACCAACATTTCAGGCCTATCCACTTTTTCGTGCATATGGATAATATCGGCTTGAGGCAATGTCGCGTCGGGCTCGCCGTTATCTTGCAGGCCCTTAGTTTGATCAACGACCTGAAAATCTACAATGGGCTGTTCTATTTTTTTCACGCATTTTTCCTATCAACAAATTCAACGTTACGCATAAACGTTCAGTCAGAACGCCGATGTGGCTTGGATCAATGTTCTTGTGCGGTGACTACAGTCGCCCGTAGTAACCCTCTTTCAGCGCATCAAACAAATTGGCTGCATTGTGCACCTCGCCATCGTATTCAACGTCCTCATTGCCCTTGAGTTCGATGCTGCTGCCATCTTCCAGTACGAAGCGATACAGCGTATTTTCCAAATCCTTATCCTTTACCAGCACCCCTTGAAATACTTTAGGATTGAAACGAAAGGTGGTACAACCTTTTAATCCTTTGGTGTGGGCGTCGCGATAAATATGTTTAAATTTTTCATAGGGGTAGTCGCTGGGCACGTTTGCGGTCTTGGAGATCGATGAATCCACCCAGCGCTGTGCCGCCGCCTGCACATCAATATGCTGTTGCGGCGTCACGTCATCGGCACTGATAAAATAGTCGGGCAGTTGATTGGCTCGCTCTTCAGAAAAAGCAGTTGCCTGTCCATTCACCAGTTGCCGATAGGCTAGTAATTCATAGGAGAAAACGTTAATTTTTTCTTTGGATTTTTTCCCTTCACGAATCACATTGCGGGCGTACTGATGTGAAAAACTGGGTTCAATACCGTTGCTGGCA
>CAYNZI010000221.1:0-5328 GCA_964401565.1 uncultured Spongiibacteraceae bacterium | reverse complement strand
AATGACTTCCTCACTGTTTTTGAATGTCCGGTTTCCAAAAACATGGGGATGGCGACGAACTAACTTTTTAACCAAACTTGATACTATACCGGAAAATTCAAACTGCCCTTGCTCTGCACCCATCTGTGCGTAAAAGATTACCTGAAAAAGGACATCCCCGAGCTCTTCACGAATATGCTGTATATCGCCAGATGCAATGACATCTGCCAATTCGTAGCTCTCTTCGATAGTTTGGGGAGCTATCGACGAAAAATCCTGTGCTCAGTCCCAGGAACAACCGTCTTGCGGGTCTCGCTAACGACTCATTAAGTACAGTAAATCATCGAGTGAATAGTTTTCCGCGGTCATCCCTCAACGAGCCGCTGGACCGACAGCACATTAGGTAACCGCGTAATCCTCGCCAGTAAAACGTTCAAGGCGTCTAACCCGGTGATTTCAAGCGTTAGCTTCATCGTCGCTGTATTTTTCCTTTTATCCGATGCGGTAGTCACCGCAACAACATCAATGCGGGCATTGGCTAGCATTGTGGTGATATCTCGCAATAGTCCACTGCGATCATAGGCTATAATCTCAATGCCTACTGGGTAAGTACTTCTCGGCGTATCACCCCAGTTCACTTCGATAATACGATCTGGCTCTTTAAATTCCAGCTGCAACAATTTACTGCAATCCTGTCGATGAATACTGACGCCTCGTCCCTGAGTGACATAGCCAATGATCATATCGCCTGGCAACGGCTTACAACAGCCGGCAAAATGCGTCAATAAGTTGCCCACGCCACGAACCGTAATCGCGTCGTCACGATGAACATCGCTGCGCGCTACCGTCGCTGGCAACGCTGGCTTGTCCGCACTTTCATCAAAAAAATGCTGAACTGCAGACACCACTTGTGTCGAAGAAATGTCACCCGCTCCGACAGCCGCATACATATCCTCTACCGCTTGATAGCCAAAATAGGTTGGAACTGCTTTGTAATCGAGACTAGTCAGTGCTAAGCGCTTATACACCTTTTCTAACAAGGCTCTTCCGGCAGCTATATTGTCATCTCTGGCTTGTAGTCGAAACCAATGCTGAACTTTAACTCGAGCGCGGGAGGACTTAAGGTAACCCAGATTTTTTTGCAACCAATCTCGCCGAGGTGCATTCTCCTTACCGGTGATGATCTCCACCTGCTCACTGGTTTGAAGTTGATAGGTAAGTGGAACAATTCGCCCGTTAACTTTCGCTCCGCGACAACGATGACCTACTTCGGTATGCACATGGTAGGCAAAATCCAGTGGCGTAGAGCCCTGTGCAAGATTCACAACGTGACCTTTCGGCGTGAAAACATAGATTCGA
This sequence comes from uncultured Spongiibacteraceae bacterium, assembly GCA_964401565.1. Taxonomy (GTDB): domain Bacteria; phylum Pseudomonadota; class Gammaproteobacteria; order Pseudomonadales; family Dasaniaceae; genus Oceanicoccus. The sequence continues at coordinate 3,990 of CAYNZI010000221.1, read as the reverse complement.
TCCTGCGCTCGTGAAAAGTGTTCCGCCACATCGGATGGGCCTGCATCGGTCTCTTCGTGCCAATCCAATACCTGTCGTAGCCAGGCGATTTTTTCCTCGTAGCTGCTCCCACCCTGTTTATCGCTTCCCTTGTAACGCCAATGAGCGCAAACGCCAAACTCTGCCTCTTCATGCATAGCGAATGTGCGAATCTGTATTTCTAAAACTTTTCCCTCGGGCCCGATAACCGCCGTGTGCAACGACCGATAACCGTTGTCTTTGGGGCTGGCAATATAGTCGTCAAACTCGTTGGGAATGTTTCTCCAGAGGCCGTGTACCAAACCGAGCGCGGCATAACAGTCTCTTACGTCCGGCACCAAAATTCTCACTGCGCGAATATCATAGACCTGAGAAAAACCGATGCCTTTACGTTGCATTTTTCGCCAAATACTATAAATATGCTTTGCGCGTCCCGATAAATCGGTGTTGATGCCACTGTCAGTTAGTGCTGTATTCAGCCGGTCAATAATTTCATCAATATAGCGCTGTCTCGCCAAGCGCTTTTCATCCAGCAGTTTTGCAATTTTTTTATACGCAACTGGCTGAAGATAACGAAATGAAAGATCTTCAAGCTCCCACTTAATGTGACCGATACCTAAGCGGTGAGCCAATGGCGCGTAAACATCGTGAACTTCTCTCGCGACCCGGTAACGCTTGGTAGGGTTGTTCTTTACCATCCTAATAGCGCATGTACGCTCAGCCAACTTCACCAGCGCAACCCTTACGTCATCGACCAAAGCGACTAACATCTTGCGGATATTGTCCTTCTGCGCTTCTGCCTGCCCCAACACAGGACTATCACCGGTAATTACCCTACTCATTGCCGCCATTCGCAAGACACCGTTGATCAAGAGAACAACTTCCTCGCCAAAATTTTGCTCTACTACCTCGATTTTCAGTTTTTCTTCGCGAACAGCGCGATACAAAATTGCGGCAATTAACGTTTGTTGATCCAATTGCAGATCGGCAAGGATATCTGCCATTTCCAAACCAATACGGAAGCTACTGGTATATTCATCCCACGCTTTATCCGATACGACAATCGCACGCCGCTCAGCCTGATAACTCACGTCACAGGCGGATCGAAGAATATTGATATCGAAATCAGAACTTGTAGAAAAACGCGCTAACCATCGATTAATATCAACGGAGCCGTCATCTTTTTGCGGATGTTCTTCTCGAACCTTAACCATCTGAACGTCTTATTTTGTATGATTATGTGTTGTACGAATCACAGCATCCAATAACCAGACCCAGAAACCGTTACTGTAACGCTGAATCAAAAACTCCCGTTGATAGATAGCGGTCACCCCGATCGCAAATAATCGCCACGATCACGGCATCCTCAACTTTTTCAGCAATTTTCATTGCACCTACAACGGCCCCGCCGGATGAAACACCGCAAAAAATACCCTCTTCGGCGGCCAATCGTTTCATCATCACTTCCGCATCTTGCTGATCGATATCTACCACTTGGTCAACACGTGAACGCTCGAAGATAGTGGGAAGATACGCCTCTGGCCAACGTCTTATCCCCGGAATACTTGACCCGTCGCGCGGCTGTAATCCAACAATCTCAATATTTGGGTTTTTCTCCTTCAAAAATCTTGACACCCCCATAATAGTGCCGGTAGTTCCCATAGAACTGACGAAATGGGTAATTCTATTGTGCGTTTGATCCCATATTTCAGGACCAGTTCCCTCATAGTGTGCAATGGGGTTGTCCGCGTTGGAAAACTGATCTAACACTACACCCAAACCATCACGTTGCATCTGTAAAGCCAAATCTCTGGCCCCTTCCATGCCCTCTTCCTTTGTCACCTCAATGAGCTCTGCGCCGTATGCAGCCATCGCCAGTTTTCTCTCCTGGCTCATGTGTGCCGGCATAATTAACTTTAATTGGTAACCTTTAATTGCCGCCACCATCGCCAGCGCGATACCGGTGTTGCCGCTTGTTGCCTCTATCAACGTGTCCCCTGTACTAATATCCCCACGTGCTTCCGCACGGTTAATCATACTGAGTGCGGGCCTGTCTTTAACAGAACCTGCAGGGTTGTTACCTTCCAACTTCAGGAGGATCGTATTAGAGGAGTTCTTGCCGTTAATGCGCTGTAATCTGACGAGAGGGCTACCGCCCACATAATCTTCAATCGTTGGAAATTCCATAAAACAATAACCCTGTGTCCATTAGCACCGTTTAAACAGTGCTGCTTATGTCTACTGGAAACATTTTCGAGCGCAGATCATACACCGGCAGCGTCAATGCAGCCCGCGTGCCCATGATCAGAAAAACGTATGTAACCCTGTATAGCGATGGATTTTAGTGGAATAACTCACGACTTTTGAGGGGTTTTTCACCTAGATGAACACGAAGAGCTTGTCGACAAATAAGCTTCGCCACGTGACGGCTATTATTCGTAAATTTGCCATTTGAAATAGCTAACAGATCCTCACCGGAAAACACATTGTTAACCGAAGCCGCTTCAACATTCTCGACTGGAAAAAATCCTTCTCCGGCTCGGTAAATGTAATGGCGACCCGGAATGACGGTCTCCGCTGATTGAGCTTCTCGAGTAAAATCCAGTCCATAACCTAAATACTCCATTAACTGTAACTCAAACTGCCGCAGCACAACATCGACCTGATCATCACTCATCAAATGCTTCGTTACCCATTCATACAGTGTATAAATAGCTGTGTGCTGATCATCTTGGTGTAATAGTCTGGATAACAATTCATTAACGTAGAGTGCACTGAAAAGGCGAGTTCCCCGCAACTGCAATGAAGCACCACGGGGCTCCATTTGGATTATCGTCTTTAAGTCAGACTTTCCACTCCAACTAATGAGCAAAGGAACAAATGCCTGTGACAAACCCCGGCGTTGTTTTGCATTTTTGGTGGTTGCTCGAACGCCCTTTACGACCCCACTGACTCGACCGTGGTCAGCGGTCAAAAAATCAACAATCAGGCTGCTGTCTCGAAAATTACGTGTGTGAAGGATATAGGCTGGCTGGGATTCGATACGCATATAGTCACATTATACCTGTCGGAGTTATTCCTGCTGTGCAGCGATGAAATCAGTCGAAGTCGTTATACCCAAGACTGCGCAAGGCGCGATCATCGTCAGACCAGCCAGACTTTACTTTTACCCACAGTTTCAACATCACTTTACGTTCAAACATTGTTTCCATCTCAATACGCGCATCTTGGCCTATCGACCGCAAACGACTCCCCTTATTGCCAATAACAATGCGTTTCTGTCCTTCGCGTTCCACCAGAATCAAAGCGTGAATATGCAAACTCTTACCACTGTCCTTGAAATCTTCAATCTCTACTGTCATTGCGTAGGGCACTTCTTCGCCCAGTTGGCGCATGATTTTTTCGCGGACCAACTCAGCCGCCATAAATCGTGAACTACGATCGGTGATTTGGTCTTCTGGGAATATATATTCTCCCTCGGGTAACTTTATCTGTATGCACTGTTCAAGACTTTTCAGGTTTGTTCCATTAAGTGCTGACAGAGGGATGATATCGGCAAAATCCATCTTATGCTGACAAGCCTCAAGAAACGGTAGTAGTTTCGTTTTATCCTGCATCTGGTCAACCTTATTAATCACCAGTATAACAGGACACTCAGCTCTCTTTACTTGCGCCAAAACCCAGTCATCACCATCAGTCCACTTCCCCCTTTCGACCACAAACACAACGACATCCACATCGGTAATCGTCGAACTTGCTGCGCGATTCATATAGCGATTGATCGCCTTGTCAGACTCGGAGCCCTTATGAATACCCGGTGTATCTACAAAAATGGCTTGCGTATTACTCTCGGTTTTAATACCTAATACCCGATGCCGGGTTGTTTGCGGCTTTCTCGACGTTATACTGATTTTTTGCCCCAAAATATGGTTCAACAGTGTTGATTTTCCCACATTTGGACGGCCGATGATG
>CAYNZI010000220.1:0-5332 GCA_964401565.1 uncultured Spongiibacteraceae bacterium | reverse complement strand
ATGGGGGTCTGAGTGTGCTGAAGAGGGAATTTGTAAGCGAAAAAACTTGTGCTGGGCATCGGTTGCAACTGAGCTTGAGCCACCGAAACCATAGAACTCCACACGACCCGCTTTTTGGAGTGCGCTGATAGCGGCTTCTATTGCTCGTGTATCAAGACTGTCTCGTACTTTGGTTAAAGTGTTGATAGCCGAATCGAACACTTTGATGGTGTATTCTCTGGCTGAATCGTGTTCGTTAAGACTGAATTCCTGGTAGCCGGGATTATTAGCGACATGTTGAGCCAGTAACACTTTAAATTCTTGAAATCCGCCACAGCCGATTGCCCGGAAAAACCGCACAACGGTGGGTTCGCTGACGCCGGCCTGTTGCGCCAGGTCAACAATCCGTAAATGAATAACCTTATCGGGTTGTTTCAATATGTGATCAGCAACCTTTAACTCTGACTTTCTGAGCTTCGGGCGCTGAAGTTCGATTGCATTGATGATATTGATGGGATTCAAAATAGAGTCTTTTTGCTTATTAGTTAACCCATTCTACCTCATTTATTTAATTAGTCTCGTTTGCGGTGAACAGGAGTCTGGTAGAATGAGCGGCTATGGACGTATCTCACATTCTCAATGATCTAAACGATGCTCAGCGACAAGCTGTGGCGGCCCCTGCGACTAACTTATTGGTATTGGCCGGCGCAGGCAGTGGTAAAACACGCGTACTGGTGCATCGTATTGCCTGGCTGATTCAAGCTGAAGGTCTCTCTCCCTATAGCATTTTGTCGGTCACGTTTACCAACAAAGCCGCGAAGGAAATGCGCGCCCGCATCGACGAGCTATTGGGAAGTTCAGGCAATGGCGTCGGCGCACCTCGAGGCATGTGGGTTGGCACCTTTCACGGCATTGCGCACCGATTGCTCAAAGCTCATTGGAAGCAAGCCGGGCTACCGCAAAACTTCCAGATTCTCGACAGCGACGACCAGTTGCGACTAGTGAAGCGAATTCACCGGGAGCTGGATCTGGATGAAAGTCGTTGGCCGCCGAGGCAGTCTCAATGGTTCATTAATGCACAGAAAGATGAAGGAAAACGGGCTGCTCACATCGAGGACTATGGTAAGGACCTGAATCACTCCACCATGTTGCGTGTTTACTTGGCCTATGAGCAAGCGTGCGACCGGCAAGGGGTGGTGGATTTTGCAGAGCTATTGCTGCGTGCGCATGAATTATGGTTAAAACAACCAGCAATACTTCAGCATTATCAGGAGCGCTTCAATCACATTCTTGTCGATGAGTTTCAAGACACTAATACGATTCAATATGCTTGGTTGCGGGTACTGGCGGGCAAAAATATTCCCGTTGTTGCTGTGGGTGATGATGATCAGTCTATCTATGGTTGGCGCGGCGCAAAAATAGAAAATATTCAGCAATACTCGAAAGACTTTCCCAATACCCAAATCGTTAGACTTGAGCAGAACTATCGGTCGACATCAACAATTCTAAACGCGGCTAATGCCGTCATAGACAACAATACTGACCGTCTTGGGAAGGAGTTGTGGACAGATGGTGACGAAGGAGAGCTGATTTCTTTGTATGCCGGGTTTAATGAACAGGACGAGGCGCGGTTTGTTGTCGAGCGAATAGAAGAATGGGTGAAGGACGGCAATGACCGTTCCAGCGCTGCCATTTTATATCGCTCCAACGCGCAGTCGCGGGTATTAGAAGAGGCATTGATTAGAGGTGGAGTACCTTACCGAATATATGGAGGACAACGCTTTTATGATCGTCTGGAAATTAAGAATGCTTTGGCTTATATGCGTCTCACAAATAACCGGGATGATGATACGGCGACAGAAAGGGTTATTAATACACCCACTCGAGGTATTGGTAACAAAACGATTGAAGTGATTCGTGATTATGCTCGTGAACATGATCAATCTTTGTGGCGCGCTGCTGTGAATATCATTGAGAAAAAATTACTTCCTAATCGAGCGAGTAGTGCGCTACAGGCTTTTATCGAAATGATAGATGCAATGGATAGGAATACAGATGATGTTACCCTTGAAGAGTTGGCAGATCACGTTGTTAGTACTTCAGGATTGACTGATTTTTACAAAAAAGAAAAGGGCGAGAAAGGACAGGCACGCATTGAAAACTTGCAAGAACTGGTTGTTGCGGCTCGTCAGTTTGAGCCAGGTGACGAAGCTATTTCTCCGCTACAGGAGTTTCTCGATAGCGCTGCTCTTGATGCAGGCGAGCAACAGGCGGATGAATATGAAGACAGTGTGCAGCTGATGACATTACACTCGGCCAAGGGGCTGGAATTTCCGTTGGTGTTTTTAGTGGGCATGGAAGAAAATTTATTTCCCCACAAGATGTCCATGGACGAGTCTGGTCGCCTGGAAGAAGAACGTCGACTTTGTTACGTTGGTATTACCCGCGCGATGGAAAAACTTTATATTACCTACGCTGAATGCCGTCGTATGTATGGTAATGAAAACTACAATTCGCCATCGCGTTTTATCCGCGAAATTCCCCGGGAGTTGATGCAGGAAGTTCGCCTTAATACGGCTATTAGTCGGCCGGTTAGTTTTTCGCCGTCTTTCAAAAATCACACTATTCCGGACACCGGGATAAGTTTGGGCCAGCAGGTTTATCATTCCATTTTCGGTGCAGGCACTGTGTTGGACTTCGAAGGACATGGGCCGTCAGCGCGAGTGCAGGTAAATTTTGATGATGAAGGTAGCAAGTGGTTAGTTGTACAATATGCTAATCTTGAAGCCATCTAACAATAATAATCTATAGCGGTATCAGCATGAACACAGCTTACAATCGATACAGTCCGGCCATAATTCTTGTGTTACTGGCAGCCTTGGTGGCGGTAAGCTGGTTGCTGGTGATTGACCGAGCGCAGCAACAATTGGAAATTGGTGGCAGTTCCGATACATCCTCCGGTACGTTATCGGGTGAGGCCCGCGGCCAACAGCACTTTGAGTGGAAATTGGTGACGTCTTGGCCCAAAAACCTACCCGGCCTAGGTACCGCACCGCAACATTTTGCCGATGTTATCAATACCATGAGTGGTGGGCGCCTAACTATAAAGGTTTATGGTGGTGGCGAGCTGGTGCCCGCGTTGGAAGTATTTAGTGCTGTGTCGCAAGGGACCGCAGAAATGGGTCACGCGGCCGCGTACTACTGGAAGGGGAAAATCCCATCGTCACCTTTCTTTACTGCAGTTCCGTTTGGTTTGACGGCTCAGGAAATGAACGGTTGGTTGCATTATGGAGGTGGGTTGGAATTGTGGCGAGAAGCCTACGCCCCATTTAATCTGATTCCTTTCGCCGGTGGCAATACCGGAGTCCAAATGGCGGGATGGTTTAATCGTGAAATCAATACCGTTAGCGATCTAGAAGGGTTGAAAATGCGTATCCCGGGGGTTGGCGGAGAGGTATTCAGTCGGGCCGGCGGAACCAGTGTCACCCTGCCGGGCAGTGAAATTTATACGTCGCTGCAAACGGGTGTGATAGATGCCACTGAATGGGTAGGGCCCTACAATGACATGGCTTTGGGTTTGCACGAAGTGGCGAAATATTACTATTATCCCGGCTGGCACGAGCCCGGACCAACGTTGGAGTTAGTCGTTAACAAAATGGCACTTGAGTCTTTGCCCGTTGATTTACAAAAAATGGTAGAAATAGCGGCGCGCTATGCAAATCAGGATATGCTTGATGAATATACCGCTCGTAATAACGCCTCTTATATGGACCTGCTGAACAATCACAAAGATGTTCAAGTACGGCGGCTACCTGACGATGTGCTTCGTGCTTTTCACAAAGCGTCAACTGAGTATTTGGAAGAGTTGGCAGCAGAAGATGAAATGGCAGCTAAAGTGTACAAATCCTGGAAAGCATACGCCGACGGGGTGAAAAACTACCATCATATTTCCGAACAGTCATACATCAATGCCAGAGATTTGTAGGCCTGCCAATTTTGACGATAGGGGTATAGCAGCTCACTATTCGTCAACATGACCCGCTTCAGGAATTGGATGTCGTTACTCACAGCGGTGATAGCTCACCCGCAGGTAGTGAGACGTCATTACATTGAATACATTGATGACAGAAGCGCTACTGACCGCTTTCCCATCAGCTAGCTAGCTAGCGGGCAGGAACGGCTCGGGTTTTCCCCGTGTCATCTATTGCAACAAAAACGAATTCGCCTTCGGTCACCTTAATGGGCTCATACGTTGTTTGGTGACTTGTCCATACTTCAACATTGATCTTGATGGAGCTACGCCCCACTTCGAGAATATCTGCATAGCAACTGACAACTGCACCTACATGAACAGGTGTTAGAAAAACCATGCTGTTGATAGCAACCGTGACAACGCGGCCTCGGGCAATTTTTATAGCGGCTGTGGAGGCTGCCAAATCCATCTGTGATACTAGCCAACCACCAAAAATGTCATTGCTGGCATTGGTGTCAGCTGGCATCGCAATTGTTTGTAGTGCGAGGTCGCCAGCGGGGGTTGGTATGTCGTCGTTTAAATCATCGTCACTCATGATGAGTCCTGCAAGTGTGGTCGAAAGTGCCTGTGGGTTGCGGCTACTGTAAAGGGAAATAATTTAATTGCAATGGCGAGCCAGCAAAATTGTCGGCTAATTCTCAGGCTAGAAAAATTAGCGCTTACTTAAGCATGGCGGGCAATCCAGTAACCAGTCCTGGCCATAGGGCAATGATTGCGAGTAGTAATAGTTGAATGAAGACAAAGGGGATGACACCGCGATATATATCACCAGTTCTGACGGTAGATGGAGCAACACCTCGCAAATAGAATAGAGCGAAACCAAAGGGGGGTGTCAGGAATGAAGTTTGCAGATTGATGGCGATCATAATGCCTAACCATATTGGGTCGACACCCATGGCAAAAAGAATGGGGCCAACAATGGGAACCACAACGAAAGTGATTTCAATAAAGTCGAGAATAAACCCCAGCAAAAAGATGACTAACATGACAATGGCTGTTGCACCAAGGACGCCGCCAGGCATTTCTTGGAGAAAGTGATGGATAGTTTCTTCGCCGCCAAACCCCCGGAAGACCAGTGAAAATACGGCCGCACCCAGTAAAATCATGAAAACCATACTGGTGACTTGAAGGGTTGATTTACCGACCTCGCGAAGTCGTGCTGTATTGAGCTCACCTTTTAATGCCGCCAATATTGTCGCGCCCAACGCTCCGACCCCAGCGGCTTCCGTCGGTGTAGCTGCGCCGACCAATATTGAACCAAGAACAGCGAAGATGAGTAATATCGGGGGCATTAAGCCGGCCATTACAGAGGTCAATGAT
>CAYNZI010000219.1:0-5335 GCA_964401565.1 uncultured Spongiibacteraceae bacterium | reverse complement strand
TGCAGTATCGAGCTAAGAAATTTGTACGATATTAGAACACCTTACCCCCATTTACTGGGTGGCGGAAAACTGGTGATAAAGGACCCCCAGCAGCGAATAAAGTTGCAGCAGTTCTTGGCGTCCACACAAAGAAAACAACGACGACGAGAAGCCCGCGTCTAGGAAGTGACGATGCCCCATACCAGACAGTTAACGCGTCAAAAGAGATAAATGACTTTTTTCAACCATAAGTCTGAGAAATCACTATTCAACTGCTATGATATTAGTTGATGGGAAGAACACGCTGTAGACCATTTAGTACATCGACGGCGCTGTAAGCCAGTCAATGCAAATATAACAACATCAATAAAAAAGGTATCTAGTATGAGTTGGTCTTCTTTGTCATTAAAGTGGAAAATTCTCTTGGGAACGGCTATCGCTTCCAGCTTGTCGGTGGTAATGGCGAGCTTCACCTTTGTCTACGTTGAAACAAACCGACTGGAAGAATCGATGGGGCGTGAAATTGACACGCTGGCATCTGTCGCTGCTAACAACGCTCTTGGTGCCTTAGCCTTCGACGATCGCGATTCAGCCAGTGAAGTGCTCAAAAGCCTCGAAGCCAATGAGCATATTACCGGCGCTGTTATTTACAATGCTTCGGGCAATGTTTTTAGTGCTTACGACAGGAGCAATAGCGACGCCAAATTACCCAGCGAATTTCCATTATCGCCTCCCGCCAGCGGCCAAATTTACACAGATACATATTTAGGAGTCAGCCGAGAATTGGTCAGTGACGGAGACAAAATCGGCCACATCTACATTCGTGTCGACTTAGCTGAACTACGGGAGACAAAAAGTCAGTTTATTATGGTCGCCATACTGGTTGTTGCGCTGTCGACCATTTTCGCGATTATCCTATCACTGATCATTGTTCGCTCAGTTGTTAAACCTATCAATAATGTCGTATCTGCACTGCGCGACATTGCCGAAGGCGAAGGCGATTTGACACAGCGTATCGATGTTGTCGGAAACGACGAGATTGCCGTGCTAGCGACCAGTTTCAATAGCTTCGTCCAACGCGTCCATGGCATTGTGGTTAAATTCCATGAAATGTCAGATCAGCTATCGACAGAAGCGGCCAGATTATCAGAAACCACGGGACAGACAAGTCGAGGCGCCGAGGACCAGCGTCGCGAGATCGAACAAGTGGTTGCTGCCGTCACACAAATGAATAGCACCGTTCACGAGGTCAGTAATAACGTTGCAAGCGCAGCTCGTGATGCAGAACAAGCAGATCAGCAAGCGGTCAATGGTCACAATATTGTCGAACAAACCATGGCGTCTATTGAGCACCTGGCAGGGGATATAGAAAGAGCAGCAGAAGTCATCACTCAGCTAAGACAAGAAAGTCAAAATATAGGAGCCGTATTGGAAGTTATCGGCGGCATTGCTGAACAGACCAACTTGCTCGCGCTAAACGCGGCGATCGAAGCTGCACGAGCGGGTGAACAGGGACGAGGGTTTGCCGTGGTGGCTGACGAAGTCAGAACCTTAGCCAGTAGGACCCAAGCTTCTACCCAAGAAATCCAAGAGATGATCGACCGCCTACAAGCAGGATCCAAAGAGGCTGTTAAGGCGATGGACAAAGGCCGCCAACAAGCATCTACCAGTGTCGAGAGCGCCACATCAGCACGGAATTCACTACTCGAGATAACCTCCTCAGTCACTGAAATAAGAGATATGACTCAACAAATTGCTGCCGCGTCTGAGCAACAGAATGCGGTTACCGAAGAGATAAATAGCAGTTTGGTCAACATTTCACAGGTTGCCAGTCAAACGTCTGATGGCGCTCGTGACACGGCTACTAGCAGTAGCCAACTGGCTAATTTATCAGAAAACCTGAACGATTTGATTAAGCAGTTTAAAATATAAAAAGAGAGCCAGATGAATTAATGATCTATTCATCTGGTATTTGAAAGGCCTGTTAGCTCAGATTATGCCGGTGACGAAGATTTTCCTTTGTAGGCTTTAACTAAGCTATTGTAAGTCGATCCCAGTCTCTTCATTTCACCAATCATTTTGTCATGACGAATATTATTTCTTTCACATTTAAGATAAGCTTCCGACGATTTCAGATACTTATTAACATCTTTTTGTGCCTTTACCATTTGAGCCAATACTGCAGATTCGACACTGGGCAACTGGGGTTTTTCCGGTCTGTCACACGCAAAACTTAGTGTCGACAAGCTACTCGCAATCACAACTAGCACTAATTTTTTTATCATCTCTACCTTCCCCGCATTGATTTTAATAGAACACTCAGGGGAAATATTAGCTATTTATCGCTGATTATCCAGTGCTTTAGCATGACAGAAGTCAGATATGTGACGTGGTCGTGAGTCTAAAGGAGACCGGTATCTGAATTCTGGAATGAATCACCTTCTGACATCGTATTGACAACAAACACTTTCGGTGGAAACTGAGCGTCCATGCTACTCAATCTTACAACTTATCGTACTGCCCAAGTTTATTTGTCACTATCATAGCGCGCAATTCCTTAATGTATTCAACACCTCTGGCTGAATACTTCAGTAATCCCTCAGCTAACGCGGCTCCTGAGACGGTTAACTGCTGCGCACGTTGCGACTCTCGGATTTTGCGAAATTCCTCGTAGGCGGTATTAGAATTCAAGTTGTGAATATAGCTTTCTACGGATTTCCCCGGATTTTCAAAAACAGCGACTTCATGAAGCGCGCCTTTAATTCGACCCGCAGGGACCATTCCACACCCCTCACTAAAACACCACTGACCAAAAAGGTTATTACCCTTCTGTGCAAACCTGGAGCCGCCCCACCCGGATTCATTAGCGGACTGAGCCAACGCCAGTGAAGGAGGCACACTATCAACTCGCTGCAACAAGGCGGATATTAGTTGTTTATAATCTTCCGACGGTTCAATTACCCGATAATACCGAGCAACTTCACTCAACCATTGCTGCTGAGGGTCACTTAATCCATCAAGCGCAGCCAACGATTCCAACTGCAGACGAATTGACAAAATACGGTGGTTTTCAGCGTTAATCAACGGTAAAAGAAAGCCGAAGAATGTCGATTTTTTGGTCGCCACATCGATAGCGACAGTAAAATTGGGGAGCCGACTGTCGCTATACAAAGATGGATCGGCGACCATTGCTGGATAGCCAAGAGATGCTGGCCGACTGGTCAGATAAATCCCAAATACACCGATAACAACCACTATTGACAGTAAAATCTGATAACGCTTCGCCATTAAAAACCCTTGATATATTCCATTGTGATGTTCGATAATTAGCTATGCTCGACAATGACTTGCTCTAATCGCAGCATCTCAATTACCTTCATGAACACAATGTTCAGTGAAACCTCTACAAATCCCTAAGTATTTCTACGGGTGGCGTGTTGACCACTTTTCGACAGGTGACATAACCTGCCGTCCCAATTAGGATAGCACCTATAATCGGTCCCGCTAACCACACCCACGGATGAGGCACATAGTCCATGTCTAGCAAGTATTCCTGCAATCCAAACACCGACAGTTCAGCTGAAAATGCCGCCAAAAACCCGGCCAACAATCCAAGTGCCGAAAATTCAATGGCTAAACTGCCCAACACCAGCTGTCGCTTCGCTCCTAATGTTCGTAAAATTGCGCTTTCTTGAAATCGACCATCAAGGCTAGCCTGAACGCTGGCAACCAGTACCAGCAAACCACTAATGATGATTAAGCCCAACACCAATTCAACAGCGCTGCTTACTTGATTAATAATACGTCGGATTTGGTTAATCACCGCATCCATTTCAATAACCGTAACCGTGGGAAAACGTCTGATAAACTGATTCAAAAAGCGCTTTTCGTCAGACGGAAGATGAAAACTGGTCATGTAGGTGGCCGGGTATTGCTGTAATAATTTTGCCGGGAATATCATGTAGAAATTGGGTTTCATGCTTTCCCAGTCCAGCTCTCTGATACTGGTTATTGTGACATTCAAGGATTCACTGCCGACGAGAAATGACAAGCGATCTCCCAGTCCTACTTTCATACGACGAGCCAACTCAGCTTCTATGGAAACTTCTGCAGCAGAAGACCCTGCTGACCACCATTCGCCGACGGTAATCATATTGTCACTGGGTTTAACATCCGACCATGTTAGATTCATTTCCCTATCGACGCTGTCCTCAACCGTAGGGTCTGTTTTTTCCGACCATACTTTTATCGACTCTTCATTAACTGTGACCAGACGCCCCCTAACCATCGGGTATATCGGCTCACCGTCCATTTGATTGTCACTGAGAATTTTCTCTACTGCCGTTACATCCCGCTTGGCAATATTCACCAGAAAATGATTCGGCGTACCCTCCGGCAACTGAAATTGCCACTCTTCAATCAATGAACCGCGAACAAGAGCTAACAGTAGTAGTAACATGATCGACAGAGAAAAAATAACGGCCTGTACCGCATTTTGAAAGCCTCGCCTGCGCATTGATGCTAGCGCCAGCTTCCAGCTACTCCCAGCTTGCATTCCAACTTTTGCGCTCCCTTGCAATAAGTACCAGGCCAGAACACCGACAACAGCGAAGGTCATACCAACCCCGGCCAATACTGCCAGCGTTAATACTAGATTGGCGCTATACCAATACATTAGTATGGCAATACCGAGCACACCGGTCCCGTATGTAAAAGCGCTACTAACACCCGATCGTGCCAAGTCTCTTCTCAAAACCCGCAAAGGAGAAGCGGCTTGCAGGCTCAGTAGTGGCGGCAACGCGAACGACAGTAAACATACAAATGCCGTAACCGCACCAATAATAAAAGGCCGAAGGCTTATGCTGGGGACCTCTGTGACCTCGAAATAGTCCTGTAAAATACGAATGAAAACTTCCTGTATTAACCAGCCAAAACCAGACCCGACGATTGTAGCCATCACCGCTAGAAGCAGTAAATTACTGCTATATATGGCCATAATTCTAGTTGAAGTAGCGCCTAACGATTTCATCATGGCGACGTAATCATAATGACGCTCACTGTATCGGCGAGCAGCTAGCGCAATAGCGATGCCCGCCAGCCCGACACCAAGCGCTCCCGCTAACAATAAAAATTGTTCTGCACGCTCCAGCGACCGAGAAATACGGGGTTGTACGTCAGCCAGACCCAACCATTTCTGCGAGGGCAACAATCTATATTCTAACCATTCTCCGTAGCGATCTAACTGTACCGTTTCCCCGGCAAACAAATAACGATAGGAAACCCTGCTGCCAGGCTGCACAATATTGGTTGCGGGAATATCTCTAATATTCATTAACACCCGGGGACCAAGACCATA
>CAYNZI010000218.1:0-5353 GCA_964401565.1 uncultured Spongiibacteraceae bacterium | reverse complement strand
TAAAAAATAAGCTTGGTTTGCAAATCAACCACACTGAAATCACTTAAGTCGCCAAACGGCTTAAAATCCGTCGCAAAAAGCAGGGATTTTTTGTCACCTGAGTCTGCCGCAACTGTCGCTTTGCGCTGATGGTCACACAACAAAGCCAAGTCGCCAAAGAGCTCCCCCGGGGTAATGTGGCTGAGGGGAATTTCTTCTGCTTGATCCAAATAAACAACTAGCTGCCCTTTAATCAGAACATAGAGCCATGACCCCCTATCACCGCGACGCATGATTGTTTCACCGGGATCTAACTCAACGAGACAGGAATAGCGAAGAAGCACCGCCAATTGCTCGGCATTCTGGGATTGGAGCTCCCTAAAAAATGGAATACGCCTTAGCAAGGACTCTATTTCTTGGCTTTTGTAACCATCTAAGTCCTTAATTTTCATCGATATTTTGTTCCTGTTCCGCTTGAGTTGTCAGTGATGTCGTCATTTCAATCTAAAGATATAGCAACTATTGGCAAAAAAGCGAAGGCACGTACCAGAAGTGTTAAGTAGATCCGTTTTTTAGCTAAAGCGCTCTTCATATTCAACTTTTCGGAATGGCGTCACAAAAGCCAGCTTATCCTTTTCTAATCTCTTTACTTTCAATCCCCCTCAGCTACATTGAGAGAAGCGTTAGTCATGTTAACAAATACCCGCTATAATCGATCCAAACAGACAGATTTTATGGTTAGAGCTGTCCAGCCTTTATATCGATCAGACGCTACAATAGCCCGATAAAAATCCAGAACAAGAGAGCTGACATCAACATTATAATGATTGTAAAAAAAATACCCTCACCAATGATCCGTCTTTCATATTCGCTGATCGTCTGTCTATCTATGTTACTAAGCGCACCACTATCTTTTAGCCAGAGCGAGGAATTCGACACAATCCCTCTTAATGGCCTCGCCATCTATGAACAATTGCGCAAACAATATTATGTCGGAGCTCTTTATCTGAAGCACCCAAACAAAAACGCTGACGCAGTCCTTGACTCTTCAGGTATCAAGCGTATGGATGTGCGCATTGTAATTGACAAGTGGGCTCCGCGCCGATTCTCTCAACAATGGAACCAGGCTATTCTCATTAATAATGACCAAGCATCGCTAGAACAATTTTCAACCCAAATTCTCGCCTTTTTGGAAATGCCGAAGGACAATTTAGTTTCCGGCGATCGCATTACCATTGATAGGAACCCCGAACTCGGCACAACCGTTTACCTGAATAATCAGAAAGTATTCACCGAAAGCGACAATGCCTTTTTTACCCTTTTATTAAATACGTGGATAGGCCAGCGCCCGCCATCAACAAATTTCAAAAATAACATACTGTCACTGTCTATGGGAAAATCCGCTACTGAAATGCTGGTCACGTACGAAAGTTTAACGCCAACAGCGGGCAGAAAAAAATTGATCGCTCAGTGGATTGGAGAGCCGTCAGAAACTACTGAATCCGCCTCGAATCCATCGTCCATAGCCGCCCCTCCTGGTTCGGGAACCACGGTCACCGCAAAACGAACAACAACGACAGATGATACCGCGCCGTTAGCCACTATCCAAACTGCGGTAACAATGGCAGCGCCCTCTATCGTATTAGAAAAACTCTCGCTGTCTTCAAATCACTCGATTGCATTGACGGAAACACTACCGATCAAAACGTCGCTGCCGACAGGAGAAACAGAAACCGTTGCCGATAGTTTAACAACCAACCCTGTAATAACAGCTTCGGCGTCAGTAACTGTGGCTGCTCGCCAATCGAATCCTTTGGAGCCGGGCCAGACAGAATCCAGCGTTTCGTCGACTCCTGCCGACAAAAAGGACGACGCGGCCTCAGCAGCTGAGTCTGACCAAGAGGAAGCAATGGCGCAATACCGCTCAACGATGTTGAATTTGACGCTCAAGAACACTCAATATCCCAAAAGAGCCGTTACTTTCAAACAAGAAGGTACGGTCATTTTAATGGTCAAAGTAGATCGTTCGGGAGAATTATTGGATATGTCACAAGCGACGTCATCCGAGTACAAGCTTCTCAACAACGCGGCTTTAAAAGCGGTGCGAAAAACAGCACCCTATCCGGAAGTTCCAGAAGAGTTGATAGGTGATGCTATAGAAGTTAGCTTGCCATTTAGTTTCAAGCTATAGATAATTATTGAATTTTTGGTAGTTTTTCAGAAATAACTCGCTGAATCCCACTGCACTCCATCGCAGAGCGACGCGTCAGCTTTTCGATGCGCACGCTATGCAAATGCAAAGCCGGCACTTTGTTTTCAATCTCGCGTAAATCACCCTTCATTAGAATGGGCAGAAATGGATTATTCTCAGGCCGGCGTTTATTAATCGCCCGAATTCCCGCCTGCAACGGCACGACACGATATTTCTTTTTCCCTTCACTACTTTTGAACGGGATGGTTAGATGTAAACCTTGCTTACCTATAAGCTCACCGGGAACGATGGTTAATCCGGTGGTTTGAATGGCGTCAGATGGTATACCTTGAAAAGTATCATGGTAAGAATAGGGATCAGGCAGTATAACCATTTTCCTTCCCTCTTCTTCCGGGAAATAAATATTATAGTTACTGTATATCTGCTCTACGGATTCCGAATAGACGCATAACTTATTCTCAAACCGTTTCACAAAATCGGTAGCCAGTTTACGATGGTGGAATTGGTCCATATCCCAGATAAGATCATTATTCGTCTGGTCACTCGACATTACACACCCTCGCTGTTCACCACCGAATGTGGCCTTTAATAGATTATTACCTAAATCACGGGGAAAACCTAGTAAGGAGAGAAATTTTCCTTACTAAACAAAATGTTACGCCTGTGACCGTTCAATTACGATGAATAACAAACCGTTTCATTTTCTATGCAATACCTACTCCACTGGTGATGAAATAAAAAAACAATCATATCCTCACAGTTCTTCAGTGTTTGTGGCGACTATAAAACTGCATAATGGTCATATTTATTGCAATAGCAAACCGAACTCTATGTATAAACTCGATACTATTCCGTTTAACAACCGCTTTAGCAAACTACCCAGTGCGCTGTACTCTCCCGTTAAACCCCAAGGTCTCGTGCACCCCTTTCTGGTCAGCGCTAATCCCGCCGTTGCGGATTTAATAGGATTGGATCCTCAGTCATTAATTACCGACTCGTTCGTAGAATACTTTAGTGGCAATGCTATCCTCCCTAACGCCTACCCTCTAGCTATGGTCTATTCCGGCCACCAGTTCGGCAGCTACAATCCCCATCTGGGTGACGGTCGTGGTTTATTGCTGGGCGAAGTCGATACAACATCGAAAGGAACATGGGATTTACATCTTAAGGGTGCAGGACAAACACCCTACTCTCGCTTTGCCGACGGCAGAGCCGTGTTGCGCTCAACTATTCGAGAATACCTATGCTCAGAGGCAATGGCGGGGCTCGGCATTGCTACGACTAGAGGCTTATGTATTATTGGCAGCGAAACTCCGGTCTATCGAGAGACACCTGAAATGGGAGCGACCTTAGTGCGCGTAGCGCGAAGCCATGTTCGTTTCGGGAGTTTTGAATATTTTCACTATAACAACAGACCCGACATCGTTAAACAGCTAGCCGACTATGTCATCACCCGCAATTTTCCTGAACTACAATACTCCAAGACAAAATACGCCGATTTTTTGCTTGCTGTGGTTACCAGAACAGCATCCTTGATTGCGCAATGGCAGGCTGTAGGCTTTGCTCACGGCGTAATGAACACCGATAACATGTCGATTGTGGGAGACACATTTGATTTTGGTCCCTTTGGATTTTTGGACGACTACGACCCAAATTTTATCTGTAATCATTCAGATCACGAAGGACTCTACGCATTCAATCAACAACCGGGTATCGGCCTCTGGAACCTCAATGCCCTTGCCCACGCGCTGTCGAGCCTGATCGATGGAGAGTCAATAACCAATGCGCTTAGTCAGTACGAGCGAATACTTGTCGATCAATACAATCAAATTTTTCGCTCAAAACTTGGACTCCAGCAAGAGAAAGACGGCGACGTAGAGCTTGTAGCATCACTTTTACTCATACTGGAGCAACAAAAAGCTGACTATACCAACTTCTTCAGACACCTAAGTCACTGCCATCATGACAACCCCGAATTTGAAACAATGTTACGAGACCGTTTTGTAGATCGTCCTTCATTCGACGCGTGGATGCTTCAGTACCAACAACGGTTAATCGCTGAAAATAGCGACCCTGTACTGCGTCGTCAAACAATGCTCAATGCCAACCCTAAATATATTCTGCGGAACTACATTGCCCAACAAGCGATTGATAAAGCCACTAAAAATCAGGACTATTCAGAGATCGACAATTTGCTGACCATCCTGCAAAACCCCTTCGAAGAACATCCACAATTCTCGCAATATGCCAGCGAGCCACCCGATTGGGGGAAACGATTGGAAGTCAGCTGTTCATCGTAAACGCACTCGCAGGCGGCCGCCACCTGATGTTGATGTTAAACACCCATACTGGTTAACGTCACCATAATGTTGTTAAGGATACCTGCAACTGTCGGGTGGTCACCTTCAAACCGGGAAACCATTACATCCACTTGTTCTACCAATGTATGGGGCTCAGACTCCACCACCGTGCCTGTTATCTGCCGCTCTATGTCCAATATTAACTCGCTAAGCCTTTCTTTATCCGAGTCTGGCGCTTTCAAGTCGCCAATTTCCGCATTAAGCTGATCTAAGTATTTAACTAATTGTTGCTGATCCACGACAAACTCCTATCCAATATGGTCACGACAATAGTACCATTTGTCATGCAACTTCCCAGCGATTAGATCAATCAATTTTCCGGATTACGTGAAAAATATGCTCCCGACTGACAATAAAGATCCCGCCGACAGCTATAGTAAAACCAGCAGTAAGTCGCTAAAGCAACAAATCGACGTTGTTGCGGAATTTCACGCCTATAAAATTCACCCTTTGCGTATTGCCTATCGAACGGGTATAGATGCAACCTTGGTGCAACACCTCGTTAATGGAGAGGATCATCAACGTATGTTCAAAGCTGCTGTGGCCAGGCACAGAAAATCTCGTCGCGACCAACGGTTACATAAATCATTGCGCCACAAAGGTATTGCCCAAACAGAGCTACAAGTCAAAATTGAGCAGGATTATCAGGAAACGACAGGAAAAAACTAAGCACCTACCCAAGCTGGAACTGAGCTAATTTGTGGATATTGTTGTTTATGTCTGCTGGGTTGGTAGTTTGTTCCCGGTTCGGTAGCGGCCTCTATACTGTGGCCGACCGCACGCTTGTCCGTCTTTCCGGCGA
>CAYNZI010000217.1:0-5356 GCA_964401565.1 uncultured Spongiibacteraceae bacterium | reverse complement strand
CTACTATCAAGTACCTGTCCGACAAGAAGACATTCACAAAACTGCTTTCATCACAAAGTACGGCCTATACGAGTTTCGTACTATGCCAATGGGTTTGACCTCGGCTGGAGCAACATTTCAGCGGGTTATGGAGCTTGCACTACAGGGACTCCAATGGAAGACGTGTCTAATTTTCCTGGACGATGTAATCGTTTTTAGTCCGACGTTCTCCGATCATCTATATCGACTCAGTGAAGTACTTGAACGAGTGAGGCTTGCAAATATGAAATTGCAACCAGCAAAGTGTCACTTATTCCAGAGTGAGGTTGAATTCTTGGGACACATAGTCTCAAGTTCTGGCGTAATGCCATCACCTCACAATACATCAAAGATCGTCCAATTTCCCACACCAACAAACGTGACCGAAGTTAGACGAATATTAGGAATGGGAAGCTACTATAGAAGGTTTATCGCAAATTATTCCCAGATAGTTAAACCCCTCACAGAACTGACCAGGAAAGAAAAACATTTCCAGTGGACTAGAGCCTGTCAAGAAGCACTAGATACCTTGAAACATAAGCTTATTAGTGCTGATATAATGGCCTATCCCTTCAATGATGGTGAATTTATTCTCGATACCGACGCAAGCGACCACACAATTGGTGCAGTTCTATCTCAAGTGCAAGATGGGCGAGAAAGAGTGATCGCCTATGCAAGCCGAACTATGAACCGGGCAGAGAAAAATTATTGTGTCACAGACAAGGAACTTCTCAGCCTGAGGTACTTCGTGGAGTATTTCCGCCAATATCTCTTGGGCAGGAAATTCAAAGTCCGTACCGACCACCAAGCCCTGGTATGGTTATTTAGCCTGAGAGAACCAAAAAGTCGAATCGCTAGGTGGCTTGAGATACTCTCTGAATACGAGTTTGCCGTTGAATACAGACCCGGGGCCAAGCACCAAAATGCCGATTTTATGTCGCGATGTGAAAATCCTAAGGATTGTACATGTCCTGATGTTGATAACCTAGAGATGTTAAAGTGCGGTCCATGTAACAAATGCAAGAAACGTGCAATGGACATGGACAGTTCAATGAAAATCACTGAAAATGAAACAGTACGACATATCGGAATCAAAAAGGTGACGACACCACCCGCGTTTAAAGCTCTCCTACTGATGACAGCTATAGTGGCATTGTGCATAGGCATGCCAATGGTCAGATCATGTGATAACCGGGCCGCAATGACCACATGGGACCGACCTCAGAACGTCAACGATCTACACTTAGCACACATGATTTCCTGGTTTGCAATTCCAGGTTTATTCTCGGTGGGTGCTATGCTTAAACCTGCTTACATCAATCAAAAATTAGGACATATCAGCACATCAGTCATCGCTACACTATCACGATTATCTCAAATTATGCAACTATGGATCGGCTTGACACTCACACATATATCGTTACTTTGTCATTCTATTTGGAAATGGGAGAAACGTCCAGCGAAAACACCACCCATGTCCAGAAATACAGCTATACGAATCACTCGCACCAGAGCAAGCACTCGAACTGAAGCTCAAGGTACAGCCTGGGCAACACAATACCCCACAACTAGGATGAAACAGCTACAAGCCCGCGATGACAACATCGGTCCAGTAATAGTCTGGTTGAATGACGGGCGGCGACCAACCTCATCAACTATGAGCACAGAGAGCCCAGCAACGCGACACTACTGGAATCTGTGGGATTCCCTGGTGTTTAGAGATGGTTTAGCCTACCGTAAATTCTTCAGTAAAGATGGTGCTCGTGAATCTCTTCAGCTGTTAGTTCCCCAAGCCATGAAGAAAGACCTTCTATACCAAATGCACGATGCAATTTTATCTGGTCACTTGGGGGCAAAGAAAACACGGGAGAAGACTAAGCAAAAATTTTACTGGTTTGAAATGAAACAAGATGTGAACCAGTACGTACAAAGCTGTGATGTGTGCGCAGCAGTCAAAGAAACAACACAACCACCGAGAGCGCCTTTGGGTTCGATGCCAGTTGGTGCACCTCTAGACAGACTGGCAACTGATGTTCTGGGCCCTCTACCTCTGACCCCCAGATCTAATCGATACATATTAGTCGTGGGCGATTATTTTACGAAATGGGTGGAAATATTTCCAATCCCTGATCAGACAGCTGCAACATGTGCACAGAAAATTGTTGATGAAGTCATTAGTCGCTATGGAAATCCACTCCAACTACACACTGATCAGGGGCGGAACTATGAGAGTGTTATATTTAAAGAGATGTGTGAGCTGCTGGAAATTCGGAAAACCCGTACTTCAGCAAGAAACCCCAAGTGTAATGGATTTATTGAACGCATGAATCGTACGCTGGTCCGAATGATCCGTTCCTACTTACGAGGTGAACAGACGGACTGGGATCTGCACCTAGGCTGTCTAGCCGCAGCCTACAGGGCAACTCCAAATGAATCTACGGGATTCACGCCAAATTTATTGATGTTGGGTCGCGAAGTGCGGCTAGCAGTGGAAGTTATGTATGGGAGCCACACTGCAGAAGGCAATGATGTAAGCTCATATGGAGAATATATCACTAATTTGAGGGAGAAGATGCAAAAGGCGCACATCGTCTGCAGGAAACACTTGGCTATGGCCGCCCAGAGGAGGAAGGAACGTTACGACGCCAAGAAACATGCCCACAAGTATGAACCTGGAGATGCAGTCTGGTGTCTAAATGAAAAACGCGTGGAAGGGAGCTGCCCTAAGTTACAGCCTGCATATGTTGGACCCTGGATTGTAGTGGAGAAGCTAAATGACCAAGATTGCAAAATCCAACAGGGAAATAAGGGCAGACAAGTCATATTACACCATGACAAACTGAAACCCTACCGTGGGTTGAATTACCCGGGTTGGGGACGGAAGTTTCGTCGAACGAGTCCTGTTGTCTAGGACTCTATAGTAATTAGAGACCCAACTAGTTTTGTCACAAAGACGCATAGTTATCATGACAACTTTATTTTTTTTGGGTTTCTGTCTCGTGTGGAATATTTGGCAAATGAATGTTTGCTGATTAAATGTTTGTTTATTTTAATTTTAGAAAGAAGATGGAAAAGTCCAACAGAGGTAGAGCGTACAGGTGTTCACAGTGCCCCAAGAGCGGGGAAAGGGGAAAGATGATAAGTCACTTCTACCTGATGCACGTAGCCCTAGACCAGGTGCCCTATTACTGTTCTTTCTGTACCTTTCGCTGCACGCAGCGAAAAGAGCTGGAGCGTCATGTACGCGGGTACAAGCCGCACAAATCCAAAGTTGAGAAAGATGGTGATCCAGG
Source organism: uncultured Spongiibacteraceae bacterium (assembly GCA_964401565.1). Lineage (GTDB taxonomy): Bacteria > Pseudomonadota > Gammaproteobacteria > Pseudomonadales > Dasaniaceae > Oceanicoccus. The sequence continues at coordinate 2,045 of CAYNZI010000217.1, read as the reverse complement.
GCCAGCCTGCTTAAAGGAAAACCCAAACCCCAGGAAGGTAGATTTGGAAAAGGATCTGGTGCGATTGACCCGGGAGGAGTCGATGGCCAGGTGGGGCGAGTCCCGTCGTGGGTCATCCGAGTTAGAGAAGATCATGGGACCCCTGACATGTGACATCCCGCCTGGCCTGTGGGATATTCAAATGCCGATTTATGAGCCGACGCCATTGATTGAGCTACTAGCAGCCGACATGCCCATGCTAACGACCGACGCCGCTGTGCCAGTGATAGATGTGCTGGAAGAATCCAACTCCGCGACGGTGCCAACCAGCGATGCCCCTCTGGATCTCAGGGTGAAACGACTGAGGGATGAATCTCCAACGTCATCCAAGCGTGTGAGGAGAGATTCAACATCATCGTCGTCCTCATCATCGTCATCCTCGTCCTCATCGTCCTCATCCCTGGCTGACGACCTCATCAAGAAGGCGCGAGAATACAGGAGGCTGCAGAATGAGTTGGCGGTCTTGAAAGCTGTACAGGGCACCGCGGCAGCAGTCGATCAACTCGGGGATGGGTTGACTGCGACGAAGGTGGGCGTGGAGGGGATGGGCGGTGATTTGAGGGAAAGGATAGACAAACTGAGTGGGGAGGTAAGGGAAATTCGGAGAGAGCAGTGTAGACAGACGTCTATACTGCGAAACATCGAGCGGCTGCTCCAGGGTGGGAATAGGCCAGCTGGGTTGCGTAGGAGGGGAACTCCATGCCGCCGTCGTCGCTGAATTTAGTTCTTTATCTGTTTATTGTACATGAGTTATTTTAGATTAGCATGTCTTAGGGGACTTTCAACATGCTAATAGGGGGTATTGTAGGGATTTGGAGGTCAGCTGTTGGGTGGGGGGTATGTCATTTTTGTATAATCAGATTAGATCTAGTATTTTCACCCGTTTGTGTTCAAAGTAAGTTCACAGCTGATGCTCAGTGTAGACTAGGTGTATATAGGGGTCAGGGGGTGAATAATTCTCTTTGTGCCAAAGTATATGATTTATCAAGTATTTACCGTTCGTTTTGACAGCTGTCAGATTTCCATGTGTTCAGAATTAGCGAGTCATGTTCGGTGCTTTTACGGCGATTAGCCGCACTGTCATATTCTTGTACTGCGATATTTACTTACTATGTTCATTTATGTTGTTCATTACCATAATGTTGTCATCTCAATTGCGTTTGAAGAGTGTAATTCACGGTGTTTACCACGTATTTTTATGTCTTGTCAATGCTGCCATGTTTTTGGTGGCGACCCAGTTTTGAGAGAAAGCGGCGCGCTGATTGGTTAATGGAGTCATGTGACGACTGTTGACGTTAGTTTCATGCCAAAAAGAGTTACTTTGATTGCCAAAAGGTATTTGTAAGTTTTATCATCCATTTCTATGTATTGGTAAAAGTTTGTCCGAGGTGCGGATATCGTACCCAGGTCTAATAAGTTTATGTATGAGGAAGTACAGAATATTTTGTCAATGTTTTATATGTTAAATGATTGTGTTTGTCAATGTACCCGTAATAATTTGGCAGGAATTCAGCACAACTTGCGCGGATCTTACGGGGGATTATCGCGGGATTCTTGCGGGATTTATGGCGGAACCATGGCGGGTTATCGCGGGATTCTGGCGGGTTATTACGGGATTCTGGCAGGTTGTGCGGGATTCTGGCGGGTTTTGAATGTCTATATAAGGCGGTGTCTACAGCAATCGTCACCGAGGGTCATTAGTCTTGTTGCATATAGCATCTAGGCTTATTCAGTATTAGACAGTTTTAGACTGCTCATTTCTTAGCGCTCAGCCAGTGATCTATCTCGTCCTAACATTAGGTAGCTTGAGTTGCAGTTACAGTTCAGTTTCTGAACCAGTGCTGTATTTATTCTAAATTAACTTATATTAAAGGGTCTTAGGCTTGAGTGCATTTGTCTCTCTTTTATTTAGGCTACTGTGCAGGTGATATATCTGCCAAGCTGTCTAGCTTAATTACATAGGGTGCTCATTGACATATGAAACAGTGAAATACTGTGGTTTCCTA
>CAYNZI010000216.1:0-5358 GCA_964401565.1 uncultured Spongiibacteraceae bacterium | reverse complement strand
CATAGATCACCAAAGAGAATACTACCTTCCTGAAAAATGACTTTAACGAATGAGGAAAACAGCTTGCCAACGCTTCGCTGCAGGCTCAATCACTACCTACGAGTACTATTTGGGCCCACTGCCATCCCCTTCAAAAATTTAAACAGGTCACTGTCCGTGGAAAGCACCACGGTTGTATTTTTTCCGATGATCGACGGATAGGCTGCCATGGTGCGGGTGAATTCATAAAACTCAGCGGCTTCTGCACTCTGGCTATACGCTTTCGCATATATTTCAGTGGCTTTCGCATCGGCAACACCGCGAATTTCTTCCACTTCACGATAGGCTTCCGACTGAATCTTGTTGAGATCTCTGACCCGGTTACCTCGTATTCTCGCTGCTTCACCGTTGCCCTCGGAAAGAAATCGCTCAGCGATCTGACGACGCTCGCTAATCATCCTGTCGTAAATTTTCGGCCTGACGCTTTCGTTATAATTAATCCGCTTAAATCGTATATCGAGCAACTCAATACCAAACACGCTAACCTTTTCTTCAGCCGCGAGAAATATTTCACGCTCCACCTGCTTGCGACCTTTTTCTATCGGCACCAACGTGCCCATATTGATCTCTTGAGCGGTCGAAGACAAAATAGCATCTCGCAATGGCACACGATCTTTTGTGGTACGAATAATTTCAATCAACTCATGTTTTGCCACAGCATTTCGGGTCTCACTGCCAAGAATGTCATCCAAACGCGATTGGGCACTGCGTTCGTCATGCAAACGAAGGAAGTATTGCAAGGGATCGACAATTCTCCATCGCGCAAACAGATCGACAGAAATATACAATTTATCTTTAGTCGGCATATCGGATGGAGCACCATCCCATTCCAATACTCGCTTATCGATAGGGTTAACTTCCTGAATGAAAGGAAGCTTAAACTTTAAACCCGCTTCAACAACCGGTTCACCCACTGGCTTCCCAAATTGAGTAATGATTACCTGCTCTACTTCATCAACGGTATAGATTGAACTACCGACGACAAACATGCCTAGAAACAGTATTAACAAGAACACGAATCCTATTGTATTTTTCATTTCTGACCACCTTTCACTGCGCCTATATTAAGCAGTGGTAACAAACTACTCATTTCATCATCGACAATAATTTTTGATTCAATCTGTGGAAGTACTTCCTGCATCGTTTCTATGTAAATACGACGGCGGGTAACCTCAGGGGCTTTACTGTATTCAGTAAATAGCGCGTTAAATCGTGCCACATCACCTTCAGCTTCGTTTATACGCTTAAGTCGATAACCATCCGCCTCACGAATTCGCTGATCTTTTTCACCTTCAGCCAAGGGAATAACTTTGTTGTAATCTCGACGAGCTTCGTTAATCAGTTTTTCTTTTTCCTGCTGCGCCTGGTTTACCTCGTTAAAAGATTCCTGCACAGGTCTTGGAGGATTAATATTTTTGAGCTGCACCTGGTCGATGCTGATACCCATAACATATTTGGTTGATAACTCCTGCATTTTCAACAGCGCTTCAGTTTCTATTTCCTGTCGACCAATAGTGATAACCTCATCGACTGTTCGGTCACCGACCACTTCGCGCATCACTGATTCCGAAACATAGCGAAGTGTTTCTCCAGGCTCACGCACGGCAAACAAAAACTTGACCGGATCGGATATTCGGTACTGCACAACCCACTCGACCAATGCGGCATTGAGATCACCGGTAACCATTTGAGTTTCACGACCACCGTCGCGGCTACGAGGTGTTTGGTAGGGATCTCTGGCCCCTGGTGTTGAAAAACCAAATTCCTGCTTTAACTGTCGTTTAACCGGGACTATCGTGGCTTTATCAATATTTAATGGCAATTTGAAATGCAAACCCGGTGGTACTTCTTTCAAGTACATACCAAACCGCTGTACCACGGCAACCGAATCACTCGGCACGGTGTAATAAGACGACCAAAGACTCACCACTAGCAACACAATCGCAAAAATCGTTAGCGGCCCAGCAGCTCCTCCTCCGGGCAGCGACGACTTGAATCGGTCAATCCCCTGTTTGATGATCTGATCAATATCAGGAGGTGAAGGTTGTTTTCCACCCCATGGGGTTCCTTTATCGTCGTTGTCATTAAACGCCATACATATAACCTTGTTGGGTAAAAACAGACCGCATAGTCTGTTTGAAATTACGTGAGACCTATCTCTATAGTTTGCGAGGCCACTTACTTTCTATCTTTGATCAATTGTTTCTGTAGCGCCAGTACTTTACGCGCCGCACTAACCACCGTCATTGCCGGTTCTGACTTCCCCTCCCGGCCCAGCGTATCAATCTGAGCATAGTACCAGTACTGTACTGCAAAGATGGCGATAGATCGAACGGTACCTAGTTTCAATAGAAAGGATAACCAACTTGGCAACAAGGACAGGGAATCCTCATAGCGCGGCAATGTTTCCTCTCCATTCAGTAATCGTGCAGGAGCATCGGTGACAACACACATGGGCCTCCCCAGTCCAATGAGATCTGCACCGCCACCGTCTAGCGCTTTTATCATCGCTGATTGTTGACGGAACCCACCAGTGACCATTAATGGCACAGAGACTTTACCCTGCATCGCCAGCGCAAAGTCGACAAAATAAGCTTCTCGCTTCGCCGTCGTCTGTCTTATATTCTGTTTTTCTTCTTTTTCAAGCCCTTCGACGCCCAATAGCTTTGGCTGCTCGTAGGTTCCACCTGATATTTCAATGAGGTCTACACCAGCGTCTTCCAGCCAAAGAGCCACTTGCACACTGTCTTCAAAGGCAAAACCTCCTTTTTGGAAGTCTGCACTATTGAGTTTCACCGCTACCGGAACTTCAGGCCCAAGCTCCGCGCGTACCGCTTTTACGATATCCATTAGGAGTCGAGCCCGATTTACTAGACTACCACCATATTCATCCTTTCGCAGATTACTTCGTGGACTGAGGAATTGAGAGATCAAATAACCGTGTGCCGCATGAATTTGAACACCGGTAAAACCCGCGTCACAAACAGCGGCAGCGGCAACAACAAAGCGCTGTACAATATCTTCAATTTCTCCTGCCGTCAGCGCGACAGGCTCTCCAAATTGACCGCCTGGCAAATTCAGTTTTACCTCTGAAGGAGCTTTCGGATGGGCGTTGACAATTTTTTGTGTTTGACGTCCGGCATGACTAATTTGCGCCCAAAAGTGATTGCCGTTTCTTGTTCCGGCTTTTGCCCACTTAGCCAGCGCCGATTTCATCGCCTCATCTGGCTGGCGGTCGATAATGACATTGCCGGGGCGTTCCAGATGATCTGCATCAATCTGGATATTACCCGACAATAACATACCGGCTCCGCCGTCTGACCATAGCCCGTAAAGTCGTTCGAGCTCAGCGGTGGGAACACCTCTCCCTGTTGCCAAGCCTTCGGTCATCGCCGCTTTGCTGAGACGATTACTAATAACGGCACCACAGGGTAACTTCAAGGGCTGTGAAAGAATGTTCGGCATGGGAATCCCATGATCATAAACAGAACTTAAAATTGTAACGTACTATTAGGTCATTAGACATATGTAGAGTAACCCGAACCGTGGATTCCAATACTTGGCTAGTATCTTCAAATCACTTAGAATGAAACTACAGTCATTACCCTGTCGACATCCAGCACCCACTATGAATGACACGAAAATCACCGTTCCCATTCACTTCGTCAACACCATGTTATCCATTGCTAAAAGCCGCAATTGTGACGTGAATGAATTAATTCAGCGCATAGGTATCGACCCCGAAGATATAGCGAATAACAGACCCATCCCGGTATTGCTATACGGCGAACTTCACCATCAAATCATTGAAATGGTGGAGGACGAATGGTTTGGTATGTTAAGTGGCGGGGCTGTTCCAAAAGGAGCCATTCGACTGCTGTGCCAAACCGTTGTTCACTGTGCAGACCTGGAGCAACTTATCCATCGGGCTGCGGATTTTTTCGAAGTTTGTCGCGGGTTTAAGGTAAAGGCTTCTATTAGCCGTGACGCCGGTGACATTGTCATTAGCATGGTCAAACTTGACTGTATTTCAAAACAGGAATTCGAAGACCTTATTGCGAACACAGATCCGAATACGATCAAGTCTACCCTGCTAGTGTGGTCAGGTTTATACAGTTGGTTTATTGGCAAACGTATCCCGGTCAAAGCGCGGTACTTTTCATTTCCGGAAAATCGTAACAACACCCATTATGGAACGCACTCCGTCACACTCAACCACTATGACCAGACTATCAATGGTTTTCGTTTCGACAAAGAATTCCTCAACTATCCGATCATTCAAAGCGAAGACACCATCGAAGAATTTATCCGCAAGTCGCCCTACTACGCACTGGTCACTAAAAACCCGGATGAAGGAATAGCACCGGTCATTAAATCACTCTTAGCCAGAAACATAGGCCACGAACTGCCAACCGCCAGTCAAGTGGCCAATGACTTGAATATGTCAACAGCCACCTTACATCGAAAGTTGAGCAGTGAAGGGTATAGTTTTCAGGCGCTTAAGAATGAATTACGCATGGAGACTGCCATACACTATCTGAACAGACCCGACCTAAGCACATCAGCCATATCTGACTTGCTGGGATTCGAAAACCCCAGTACTTTCTTTCGTTCTTTCAAAAAATGGACCGGCTTGCCACCCGGCGAGTATCGCAAACAGCTGCTGGACAAAAGAACTTTCCGATAGCACTGGTATCGTTTAGCGCTGAGAATACACTCTTTCATGCGTCAATATGCAAGCACAATAGGCACAAATGGATATTGTTTTATACCCGCTGATCCCCGATTCTAACTACCAATATCTCACTAAAGACACCCGTTGATAAAGGTACGACATGACACACTATAAAGCTCCACTACGCGACCTTGAATTTGTTCGCAATGAACTCATTGGCATGGATGATTTTTACGCCAGTACCGACCAGTGGAAAGAGGTCAGCAATGATCTGGTCTCAGCAATCTCTGAAGAATGCGCAAAATTCAGTGAAAATGTACTGTTGCCTCTAAACGGAATTGGCGATGAACAAGGCTGCAGGCTGATTGACGACGCCGTAACAACTCCCGACGGATTCAAAGATGCCTACCAGCAGTTTGTTGGTGGTGGGTGGCCCGCACTAGAAGGCCCTTTGGAATATGGCGGTCAAGAGCTTCCAAACTCCCTGTCACTGGTGGTAACAGAAATGATAGGCACCGCCAACTGGGCGTGGAGCATGTACACCGGCCTATCCCGCGGCGCTTGCCACACCATTAACGAGCATGGCACTGATCAACAGAAAGAACTGTATTTGGGAAAATTGCTCTCGGGACAGTGGACCGGCA
>CAYNZI010000215.1:0-5374 GCA_964401565.1 uncultured Spongiibacteraceae bacterium | reverse complement strand
TTCTTCTTACGCCGTAGAATCGCCCTCTGCAGGAGATCTACCCATAAATAATTAGCACAATTTCAAGGTTTATCTATAAGCCTCAGATAAATATAGTAAAATTCTGGGAAAGCGCCTTATAACCTGAACCTTGATTTGTCAGCATTAGCAACGTAACGTATTGCTAGTAACAGTATAGAAGTCGATTGTGATCTCGCCTACTCCCATAAGTGAGAAGCAGCTAGCAACTTTAAGCATATCCCAAGGTTAGTATCGGCCGATTGAATCATTTTGTGAGAAAACAATGAAAATACGTCTCGGCGTGGTGATGGACCCGATTGAATCCATCAATATTAAAAAAGATACAACGCTGGCCATGCTTTGGGCGGCGAGTGATCGCGGCTGGCAGCTGAGCTATATGCGACAACAGGATTTGTATCAGTCAGGTGGAGAGCCCCGAGCCAGAACACGGCCACTGGAAGTCTTCAGGAATACTGAAGACACTTACCAACTTGGAGAAATGGAAGACATCAACCTAGGCGAACTAGATGTCATCCTGATGCGCAAAGATCCGCCTTTTGACAATGAATTTATCTATAGCACATATATTCTTGAGGCCGCGGAAAGACTAGGTACTCTGGTCGTCAACAAACCCCAAAGCCTTCGGGACTGCAATGAAAAAATGTTTGCCACTCAATTCCCCGAGTGCTGCCCACCACTGGTTGTCAGTCGCGACAATGACATACTTCGAGATTTTCATCGACAGCACAAAGACGTCATTTTCAAACCTCTTGACGGAATGGGCGGAACATCGATTTTTCGAGTTAAAGAAGATGACCCCAATCTGGGTGTCATTCTGGAAACACTGACTGATTTCGGTAAACAGTCAATTATGGCCCAACGCTTTCTCCCCGACATTACCAACGGCGACAAACGCATCCTGTTAATTGATGGCGAGCCCGTAGACTATTGTCTGGCACGCATTCCATCCCAGGGAGAAACCCGCGGCAATTTGGCGGCTGGCGGCACCGGTCGAGCACAACCCATAACTGAACGCGATCGTTGGATTGCGAACCAGGTCGGCCCAACACTTAGGGAAAAAGGGTTACTATTCGTCGGCATCGACGTGATCGGCGACTATCTCACCGAGATTAACGTTACCAGCCCTACCTGCGTGCGAGAAATTGATAATGCATACAACACGGATATTGCCGGATCGCTAATGGATGTTATCAGTCGCAAGCTGGCGGGAAGTGACTAACGAAACGCTAAGCCAATTTAACCTTAACCGCTAGACTGACTTCAAACGGATATCGATATCCCGAAAATCTGGAAAAAATAGGCACATGGCGCTGGCAATCAACAACTATGCTCGCATAGCAGAACAGGGCTTCAATCACGACCGCCTTGGATTTGCATTTTGTCTTGCATTGGCGCTCCATGCCGCCTTTATCCTCGGAGTTAGTTTTAACCGCGAGGAGCGCTCTGCCGCCTCATCAAAACTCGAAATCACCCTGGCTCAACACCGCAGCGAAAAAGCGCCAGAGGAAGCCGATTACCTCGCCCAGAATAACCAGGAAGGAAGCGGCACGCTCGAAGAAAAAGCCATGCTTACCGCGACAGAGATCGCCGATTACCAAGACACGAAAATTCGTGAAATAACTCAGTCTCAGCGCAGCCAAAGCGAAGAAAAAAACGCCACCAATCCAGAATTGACCACCGCTGCCGACAGCCAATTTACCAGCCTCCAGCAACGACCACAGGACCAGTCCGCGGAACAAAACCAGCGGCGGCAAGATGATATGTCGATGGAACAGCGCAGCAGGGAAATCGCCAGTCTTGAAGCAAAGCTGGATATCCAGGAATACGCTTATGCGAGACGCCCTCGAATTCGTCGCCTGACGTCGGTGGCGACCAAGCAGGCCGATGACGCCCTATACTTACACAACTGGCGCACCAAAGTGGAAGCCATCGGCAACCAACACTACCCCAGTAAAGCCAAGCAAATGCAATTATTCGGTGATTTACGAATGGTTGTCTCATTGTTACCCAACGGTGACGTTTACCAGGTAAAAATCCTGAAATCGTCCGGACATAAAATCCTCGATCAAGCTGCCTTGAAAATTGTCCATTTGGCTGCGCCATATGACGCATTTCCGGCGCAGATGCAAAAAGATGTTGATGTCCTGGAAATCATTCGAACATGGCGCTTCCACAAAAACAAACTCTCTGCCAGCACCTAGACGTCAACCTTTTTCCATAGAAGCTCATTTAGAGACTCAAATGACGCAAAAATGGCAATCTCAACCGTATCAACCCGGTATAAACTCAAGTTATCCGCTCAGTAAAAGTTTCTTATGACACCTTGTCATCCCCAACAACGCCCCAATAATGGTGTTATGAATATACCCAACATCAACTCTAACCTTAAAGATCATTTCCTCATTGCTATGCCTGCATTGAGTGATGGTATCTTCGCCAACAGCATTACTTATATCTGTGAACATAACGAGCAGGGGGCGATGGGAATAGTCATTAATCATCCGTTAGACTTGTCTCTCGATCAAGTTTTCCATCATCTTGAAATTAAAGACATCCGTAGTGTTCACCAAGATCAGATACTTGCGGGCGGCCCAGTTCATATGAATCGGGGCTTTATTTTGCACCGACGCACTGACGACGAATGGGATTCAACCGTTCACATTTCCGACCAGATAGCCCTTACTACATCACAAGACATTCTCAGCGCCATGGCCAACGATCAGGGTCCTCGTGACAGCCTAGTTGCTTTGGGTTACGCGGGATGGGCGGAAGGCCAGCTAGAGCACGAACTCGCTGAGAATGCTTGGTTAACCTTGCCAGCAGACAGCCATATTATTTTTAATACACCCATTGAACAAAGAGCGGCTGCGGCAGTGGCTAAAATAGGCGTTGATCTGGCGTTGATTTCTCCCCACGCAGGCCACTCTTGACAATGTCTGACCACCGACTGGACGACACCGTCTTCAACAACGTATTGTGTTTTGACTTTGGTACTAAATCGATTGGTTTAGCGGTTGGTCAATCTATCACCAATACGGCAAATCCACTAACCGAACTGAAAGCAAAAGACGGTGTACCTAACTGGGAACACATCAAGAAAATTATTGACGAGTGGCAACCGGACTTGCTGCTCATCGGACTACCACTGAATATGGATGGCAGTGTTTCGGAATTAAGTCGACGGGCAAAAAAGTTCGCCAATCGCCTCCATGGCCGCTTCGGTTTGCCGGTCTCCATGGCAGATGAACGCTTAAGCAGCTTTGAAGCCAAAGGGGAGATCATTCAGAAAACCGGCTCCCGAGATTTCAAACGAAATAACGTCGACAGTCTGGCGGCAAAAATTATTCTGGAAAGCTGGTTAATCCAACCAGAGTTAGTGTCGCCAAACGACTAATAGATGACAATCATGCCTAGCGACCATACGTAGTCCCGGTATCATTTTCGGTATCGCTCTCTAGCGACAACCCTACCACGGCACTTTCCAATTGCTGCAAATTACCTTCGTCAGCCAATTTGATCATTAATCGCAGATCATTGGCGGAGTCCGCATGAGAAAGTGCATCTTCGTAGGTTATTTCTCCAGCACTATACAATTCATACAGCGCCTGGTCGAAAGTCTGCATGCCCATTTCGTTTGATTTTGCCATAACTTCTTTCAACGCATGAACATCGCCTTTTCGAATCAAGTCTTGAGCCAACGGCGTATTCACTAGCACTTCAACACAGGCCCTGCGACCTTTTCCATCCGGGGTAGGTATCAGTTGCTGCGCAACGATAGCACGCAGATTTAATGACAAATCCATCCATAGTTGATTGTGACGATCCGCCGGAAAGAAGTGTAATATACGATCGAGCGCTTGGTTGGCGTTGTTCGCGTGTAATGTACATAGACAAAGGTGGCCGGTTTCTGCAAACGTAATAGCATGCTCCATTGTTTCGCGAGACCGCACCTCACCAATCATGATGACATCGGGGGCTTGTCGCAGCATATTTTTCAAGCCAACTTCAAAACTCACGGTATCAATACCCACTTCCCGCTGAGTAACAATACAACCCTCATGCTGATGAATGTATTCGATCGGGTCCTCGACTGAAATAATGTGGCCTTTCGAATTTCTATTTCGATGGCCAATCATCGCCGCCAATGATGTTGATTTACCAGCACCTGTAGCTCCAACAAAAATAACCAAACCGCGTTTGGTCATCGATAAATCATTAACAATGTCAGGTAATCCAAGGTCTTCGGTCCGTGGAATTGTTGTTTCTATACGCCGTAAAACCATGCCCGCCAAATTTCGTTGGTAGAACGCACTTACCCTGAATCGACCGATACCTCGCGCACTTATAGCGAAGTTACACTCCCTGTCGCGAACAAAATCCACGCGCTGGGTTTCATTCATAACCCCCAGAACTGTTTCCCGTGTTTTCTCCGGACTCAATGGACTGGTAGTAACAGGCAGCACACGACCATTCACTTTGATCGAGGGCGGGACTCCGGCGGTTATAAACAAGTCCGACGCACCTTTTTCAACCATGATTTTTAATAGCTTATCGATATCCATTTTTAACTCCTGCTTCGATCAAGTAATGCACTAACCGCTTGTTTATGGGTGATTGACGCAATCACTAAAAATTTTCAGGAAAACGAGCTTTTTCACGGGCGACATCCCGACCGATTAATCGCTTATCCACCAAATCCACCAAACACTGATCCATGGTTTGCATGCCAAGAGCGCCTCCAGTCTGTATCGCGGAGTACATTTGCGCCACTTTGTCTTCACGAATCAGGTTGCGAATAGCGGAAGATCCAATCATTATTTCATGCGCAGCAACACGACCACCACCCGTCTTTTTAAGCAAGGTTTGCGCAACAACCGCCTGTAGTGATTCCGATAACATTGAACGCACCATCGACTTTTCTTCAGCCGGGAATACATCAATAATACGGTCAATAGTTTTTGCCGCGGAGGTTGTGTGCAAAGTTCCAAAAACCAAATGTCCTGTTTCTGCCGCCGTCATCGCCAGGCGAATAGTTTCCAAATCTCGTAATTCACCCACCAGAATGATATCCGGATCTTCCCGTAATGCAGACCTCAGCGCTTCATTAAAGCCGTGAGTGTGACGGTGAACTTCTCGTTGGTTCACCAGGCATTTTTTTGATTCGTGGACAAATTCGATGGGATCCTCGATAGTGAGAATATGCTCATACTTATTGTCGTTGATGTAATCTACCATCGCAGCCAGAGTGGTCGATTTACCAGAACCGGTTGGGCCTGTAACGAGTACCAAACCCCGCGGCACCATCGATATATCCCTGAAAACCTGGCCCATACCTAGCTCTTCCATGGTCAAC
>CAYNZI010000214.1:5162-5381 GCA_964401565.1 uncultured Spongiibacteraceae bacterium | reverse complement strand
CATCGGTAATCTGGATTTGAGCCAAGCAAAAACTCCGGAGATGCTTAACGGCGAATACGCACGGTCAGCGCTGAAACGTGGGCTTGAATTTGACGCCTCCCAGGGGATCAATCCTTACAAGTTTGGCATGATAGGATCAACGGATTCACATACCGCCCTTTCCACCACAGCGGAAAATAACTTTTTCGGGAAAATGGCCAACAAAGAGCCAAAACCAGG
>CAYNZI010000214.1:0-5152 GCA_964401565.1 uncultured Spongiibacteraceae bacterium | reverse complement strand
CGCTCCGCTGGTATCGAAAAGAACAATCAAGAACTGGGGCTCAAGCGTGCCGCTTGGCAAACGGTCGCATCAGGAGTAACCGCTGTTTGGGCCAACGAGAATACCCGTGGTGAGATCTTTGATTCAATGCAACGCAAAGAAACATTCGCCACCACCGGCCCGCGTATCCGAGTGCGCTTCTTTGGCGGTTTCGAATTTACCAAGGAAGACGCCCAAACACGGCAACTCGCCGCCGTAGGTTATAGCAAAGGTGTCCCCATGGGAGGTGATCTTGGCGCTGCCCCCAAAGGCAAGGCACCTACTTTTCTTATCGCTGCAGCGAAAGATCCTCAGAGTGGCAATCTAGACCGCATTCAAGTCGTTAAAGGTTGGCTGGATGCCAAGGGTACCGCGCAAGAAAAAGTCTATGACGCGGCCTGGGGCGACGCCGATAAACGCAAGCTGGACCGCAAGGGCAACTTAACGCCAGTCGGCAATACCGTTGACGCTAAAACAGCGACGTGGACAAACACCATTGGAGATGCAGAACTTATCACCGTCTGGAAAGACCCCGACTTTGATCCATCAATGAAGGCTTTCTATTACACCAGGGTCATAGAAATACCCACACCGCGCTGGACGACTTACGATGCCGCACGGTTTGCCGAAGAGATCCCAGCAGGTGCGCCAGTCAGCTTACAGGAACGCGCCTATACATCTCCGATCTGGTATACGCCAAACTGATAGTCTCAACGGTGTACTAAAAAACGCATTGAGCTCTCGCAAGATGCAGTATTTCATAATAAATAATATGGAATACTGCTTTTCATAGGCCTCCTATGAATCCTTATCCACCCTTTCACTTTGTCCTTAAAAATCAATATCCTGATATGTGGATGATATATCGTGCCTCACACTTTGAATTAGCTCGGCCAGTGGCATGTTTATACGTTCATACTTCGAGCGAATATTCGAGTTGAAAAATCTGGCGCCAAATAAACAAAATAAACAAAATAAACAAAATAATGTAGTCACAACACAGGGAATTTCACATGAAAAAAGTTAGCAGACGCCACTTAATCCCCTCTGCATTGGCCCTCGCTGTCATCACGCCTTCTGCCCACGTCCTCGCCGAACAGCTAATGCTGGAAGAGATCGTGGTCACAGCCCAGAAGCGTGAACAGAGCCTGCAGGACGTCCCCATCGCTGTCGCCGCCATGTCCGGAGAAAAGATCAATGACTCAGGCATTACCGACCTAGAAGAGCTCACCCTCTATATCCCCAACGTCAACATTAACCAGGGCCAGGCTACTCCCAACTTGTTTATTCGCGGCGTCGGTTCTGGTACCAATGCCGGTTTCGAACAATCAGTGGGCCTGTATGTAGACAGTATTTATTCAGGCCGGGGCCAAATGGCAAAAGTGCCCCTGACCTTGGATCTGCAACGAGTTGAAATACTCAAAGGTCCACAGGGTATCCTGTTCGGCAAGAACACCATTGGTGGTGCGGTAAATGTCACCACGGCTCGAGCCAGCCAAGAATTTGAAGGCTATGTCGACGCGCTATATGACCCCGAGGATGGCGAACAGGTTTACACGGGCGTAGTTAATGGAGGCCTCACCGATACACTAGCAGGCCGCCTTGCGGTGCGTTACGAAGGCATGGATGGCTGGTGGGAGAACGAGACGCTGAACAAGGAAGGGCCAGATCGTGACAACCTTTTCATGCGCGGCAGTTTAGCCTGGGGTGCATCTGATACTGTCGAAGTATTAGCCAAGTATGAACACGGCGACTTTGAAACTGACAGCAGCGAACAAGTTGCCGCAATTTGATGAGCCCATTAGACCAACCCGGGGGCAACCACCCCACCCACCCTGCGTCCCCGGAATTCGTTGCCGCTATCAATCGCTTCCGCAAACGCACTGGTGCGGTAGTGATTCTCGATGATGTACGCGCCGGTTTCCGTCTGCATCCCAAAGGTTCGCACAAAGCGATGGGGCTGGTGCCAGATATGCTTTGCCTGGGCAAGGGCCTGGGAAATGGTCACGCAACGGCGGCATTGATGGGCACCGCCGCCGTACGCGGGGGCGCGGAACGAATTCTCTACGCTTCGACCTACGTCTATAGCGCAGTGTGTTGCCGAGCAGGCATCGCTACATTGGACGTTTACGAGCGAGACGATGCCTTTGCAACCATGCAGCACGCTGGCGAACGCTTGGTCACCGGCATACAAAAGGCCGCGGGGAAATACGGCCAGGACATCCACATGTCAGGACCTGCGACGCACCCAACCCTGTTTTATAACAACGACCCGGATTCCGCTCTTATGGAACGTTTCTGCCACGAGGCAGCCAAGCGCGGCGCCCTGTTTCATTCGCGTATCTGGTCATTTATGTCATCGGCTCACGATGATGCCAGTATCGATGAAGGAATCGACATTGTAGAGAAGTCGTTTGCCGCAATGTCTGACTAAGGGATAGGCACTTCCCAATAATAGCCGTTACATAAAATCGCTTGAGGTAATAGGTAGCATGAATAGAAAATTACGTTTGATCGTTGCTGCTTTGGCAGTAGCGCTACTCACCTTGAGCGTACCGGTGTTTGCCAAGGACAAGCCCAACATCGTTTTCATGTTGGTGGACAATTTCGGTTACGGCGACTTGGGCTCCTACGGCGGCGAGCTCCGAGGGGCACCTACCCCAGCCCTTGACCGTTTCGCGGCCGAAGGTTTTAGACTGACCAATTTCAACGTGGAGTCAGAGTGCACGCCAACCCGGTCCGCATTGTTAACCGGCCGGATGCCAATTCGCAGCGGGACATCAGCGGTCGACCTCATGGGAGGCATGCAAGGTTTCACGCCCTGGGAATATACTATCGCCGAGCTGCTAGCCGATGAAGGTTATGTGTCAGCGGCCTATGGTAAATGGCACCTTGGCGATATCGAAGGACGATTCCCAACCGACCAGGGATTTGACGAATGGTACGGGTTCCCGCACTCCAGCAATGCTCCTCTACGCGAATTGCAACCTGGCTATGACGCAGACATTGTTGGCCCAGAGTTCATCTATGAAGGGAAAAAGGGCGAGAAGAGCCGCAAGGTGGGCATCTTCGACATGAAAATGCGTCGCCTGATGGATAGAGAAATTACCGACAGGGCTGTGAAATTTATCAACCGGAACGCCAAGACCGATAAACCGTTCTTCTTGTATATTCCCTTCTCCTTGCCACACAGCCCACCACTCCCGCACCCCGATTTCGATCACAAAGGACGTAGTGATTATCAGAACGCGCTCACGGAGGTAGATCACAATGCCGGCAGGGTAATTGCGGCGGTCGACAAGGCCGGAATAAGTGATGACACAATCGTGATTTTCGCTAGCGATAATGGCCCCGAAACACTCAGTGGCATCGGGATACAGTACGGTGGCCAGTCAGATTCTGGCCCATTTCGCGGCGAATTCCCCAGCGCCTGGGAAGGGGCGATTCGAGTACCGGCAATTATCCGCTGGCCCGGGCGAACCCGGCCGGGTCGAGTGTCAAATGAAATCGTGTCAATATTGGACTTCTACAGCACCTTCGCCCAAGTCGCTGGCGCTAGTGACAAAGTGCCGTCAGACAGGCCTATTGATTCTATTGATCAGACAAAATTTTTCTTCGGCAAGCAGGAGGCTTCCAACCGTGAACATGTCATGATATTTCATGGAAAGGACTTACTGGCTGTTAAATGGCGCAATTACAAAGTGCATTGGCAGGTGAATATGCCTTCGAATGGTGGCCCTATTGCCTCGGCTGGCCAAGGCGTACTGACGGGATTCCGCCAGAAGCTTGCCGTACCCTTTGTGTTCGATGTGGAAAATGACCCCAAAGAACTGTGGAATATCAACGGTTCAAACAACTGGCTCAGCCCGCTGGTTGGAGGCATTGTCAGAGAGTACGCCATCAGCACAAAGAAATTTCCAAACCTGAAACCTGGAGCCAAAGGCCCCGACGTCACGCATTAAACGCGTCTGTTTTTATTGTAGCCCTCCCGCTAGATGTTACTGGTTTTCTTTCCGCGGGTTCGGAACGTTAAGCTGTCGCGGGTCAGCATAGAATTGAGTTTTAAATTGGTCCAGAGTGCGCGCCAAGCGATCTCTCTGTTCGGGGAATGTTTTCGCCACATTGTAGGCTTCCCACGGGTCTCTCTGTACGTTGTATAGTAGCGGCCAATAGCCCAATGTAGGAATCGACTCTGTCGAATTCGGCGGGGAGTAATCCCGCGACGACACCATGCGCCCAGCGATTGAATCAAGTTTATCCAGAGGGTTGGGCCAGACATAATGACTATTACTGGCCAGGTATTTCCAGTCTCCCACACGCACGCCTTCTACATCGTAATCATGGAAAAAGTACAAGGGGCGATTTGACAGTGTGTGGTCTTGCCCAAAGAGCAAGGGTGACAGGTCACGGCCATCCACTGTTCGATCTGCCGGAGATTCAATCCCGGCAAGGGCCGCAAATGTTGGTAGAAAATCGATGTTCATCACCGGTGTCGTTTCCGACACGGCGGCTTGAATAGTATCCGGCCACCAAGCCAACAGTGGCACTCTGAATCCACCTTCATAGCTCTGACCCTTGCGCCCGCGCAAGCCGCCACTACTGCCTTCGTACCAGGGTCCATTGTCGCTAGTGACAAGCAACAGGGTGTTGTCGGCAATGCCTTTTCGCTCCAGCGCGGCACGAATCTGCCCTACACTCCAGTCAAATTCACTAACGGCATCGCCATAGGGGCCACCGGCAGACTGACCCGCGAAGCCCTCTGAGGGGAAAAATGGCTGATGTGGGTCTTTCTGAGACAGATAAATAAAGAAGGGTTCGGCTTCCGAGCCCTCAATAAATTTTACCGCTTCTTCAGTGAACAGTGCCGTGTAGCGCTGTTGCTCCAGCCCGATATCGTCCAACACCTTTTCTTCGCCGCGGTAGAAGGCCACTGGCCAATCGTCGTTAGACATATTGAAACCGACAAAGTGATCAAAACCATGAAAGAAACCGGCAAAGACATGCAGGCAAAATATAAAGAGACCTCAAAAGGCGGACTTGCCGTTAACGTTGTGGAATGTTAGCAGCATAAAATCCTGCAATTTATCTAATTTTGTAGATAATGTATCGGTAAAATAGCTATAAAAGTAGGACA
>CAYNZI010000213.1:0-5394 GCA_964401565.1 uncultured Spongiibacteraceae bacterium | reverse complement strand
GTGTCCATTTTCTAAACGCGTCACTAGCTCCGAGGCCGAAGGGTCAAGTAAATTGGCCACTGTTTTAGCCTCTTCCCATGCGAAATTGACATCATCATTATCGACAAATGCCGTAGTCCCCACTCCTCCACGGGTATGACAACTTCCACAGCGAATAACCACGTTATCATAGAATGACGTTTTGAAATTTTGGATCTCGGAGTTGACGGGTACCGGACCACCATAAACGAAGCTGCTAACGTCGTTAGTATCCGCAACACCCTCGCGCTCACTGGAACCACCGCCACTGCCGCCGCTACAAGCCTGTAGAAGTAACACAGAAAGCAGTGTGACAGACCACCTCACTAACGGCGCCAACTGCCTCATTGTGTTTACAGATTGCATATACTGCTCCTGACAATCGCTATGCGTTTCGCACAGTTACGGATTTAGGTGGGCGCTACAATGTACCGCTATGTCAATAAAGGCCCGCTTCATATCGAAGCCGCCCGACTTAAAATCTCCAACAATAGTTTCGAAGGAAGACTGGTCATCGTTTTGTTGAGGGTCCCTTAAACAAACTGTTTTAAAGGCCTTTTTTACTTGGCAATAAGCAAAGGCATCGCTACTAGCCAGTTCCCGGCCTAGGCTCGCAGCACCATCACCTTCTGAATACACAGGATTAACCGCTTCATCAATCGATGACGACGCGGTGGAATCAAACCACCCTATTTTTTGCGCGTTGGGCCCCGTGCGCCAATAATTAATCCAATGATCATTTTCAGTCACGTACCCTTCCCGAAAATTGCCACCGTTATTCAAATATTTTTCCTGCACTTCGCCCGAGGTATAAACCATCCTTCCCATTTCTTTCCGTTCTTCCTCAGTGCTTCCAGGGGCCTCTGTTTCGCTGGGATAGTCATAGTGATGATAAGAAAACGCTTGGGCCATCGCGTCCATGCCGGTATGGCACGCTGAACATTCATTGAGGAAAATACTGCTATCGCCACCAGGGCTGCGGGAAACATCTTGCCTGATTCGGTCAGTTGGAAGCGCATTATCTTTATACTGCTCGAGATCATTACAAAGATGATTCAATGCGGTAAATCGAAACATTGCCCGATTAGTACCGTCGATAAAGTAGGCGCGAGCAGCCGCCCGCGTGGTCAAAACACCCGCCACACCAGCGACATCTGTACTCGTCGTCACCGATTGCTGAGCACGAACCAAAACGGAACTATCACCCATATCAGCAGACGAAGATTCAAGCTCTCTATAATGATCGTTATTACTGTTTGAATAAGCACTGATTCCGCTGACACCGGCCGTGTAAATCATGTCTTCGTACAATATTTTTCGAAAATCGTCACTGTCGCGAACAACGCCTATGACCGTTGCGCTGTAATCATTCAACGGTTGGAAAATATCTTGTTCTTCGTTAGTCCAGGGAGCAGCCCAATTTTTCAATGTCACATTGTAAAAACCACCACTGGGCATAATCACACTCCCGTAAGGTGACCCTTGTGATACATTCCCGTCAATTGCATAACGTGCCGCCTGCTGTGGATCTCCATCGTTAAAAATACTAGATTCCATAAGGTCTAACATTTCGTCGGTAGGCAACACACCAGTAAGGCGATCGTGAATAAACTTGGCCTGTTCGCGATCTTCCACGGCAGCCATACCCTGACCTGCTGACACACTTAACACAAGTATCAGAGCCGCCTTCTTTAAGCTAATGTCTTTGATGTTACTTATTTTATTTTTGTATGAATGTGTAACCTTGTTCATCAATCAAGCCTCATACCGCATTCTGTTTACGCCGTGTCGCTACGGAATCACTTCTTGTTTCAGTCTCAGTCCCCCAATACATCCTTCTAGGGGAAATTCCATTTCGCGATATTGTTGGTTAACTATTGTAGTCACTAAGAAATTTTAAATAGTGATGGACAGCACACATCTGCCGTTTTGACGAGGAATTTCTGGCAAGAGACTATAAGATGCAACTAACATTACGAGAACGAGCCATAAATGGATACTCCTATTAACTGGAGTTTCTAACCGCTCTATACGAACCATCAGGTACTACTAATGTTCAGCTCATTATTACAATGGCAATCACCCACTATGAATTATCTGTCGCCAACCCACAGGAAATTTATTGGTGCCACTGTTTTTGGCGCCTCTCTATTACTCGCCAGCTGTGGTGGCGGTGGCGGCACATCAATTACTTCTGACAGTGAATCTCCAGATCCGGTTGTATTGGATATCCCTATCGCCTATATCAAGCGCCCCCTTCCCAGCGCAGACAATAACGGCAATGTTAGCATTCACAACATTGCCGACCCTATCGGAATGTTTCCTTCCGCAAGAATATATGTAAGACCTCGCTCGTCAAACCTCGCTGAAGAAATTGATTTGACCGATCGAATTATTGACGTTATTGCCACAGAAGAAAACGCAAACCCCGACCTTATCGGTATCGATATTAAGGATCTTGAATCATCCTTTGATGGAAACACGCTTATTTTCGCTGTTCGTGCAATTCCCGATATTGAGAACAATGATGAGCCGGAGCTATTTACATGGAATTTGTGGACATATGATTTCAACGAAGATCAACTCGATTATGTCATTCCATCAGCACTCATTCGGAATGAGGGTGCAGCATCAGGAAGTGGACATGATATGGCCCCTCATTTCCTGACTGACGACCGAGTCGTGTTTAGTTCATCTCGACAGTCTGCCATTCAGGAAAAACAACTCAATGAAGGACGGGGGCAGCGATATTCTGCCGTATCTGAACTCAACAGCAACGTCCAAGCTATCGCCTTGCACATCTACGATCCAGACTCTGGCGAAATTTCACAAATCTCTGTGAATCGGTCAATTGACCTTGATCCATCGACACTGGAGTCCGGGAAAATTATCTTTAGCCGTCTGGATACCAGCCGACAGGTTAGCCTTTACACGATCAATCCCAGTGGTGCTCAGCTGTCATCGCTCTACGGCGCCAACAGTGGCGACTTAGTAGCCACTGAAGAAAGTGCAAACGGAAACAGTGATCAGATTCATTTTTTGCAACCTCGCGAATTGCCGGATGGACGCATTCTCACGCTAATACGCGCACAAAATCAACGTCAGCTAGGTGGCGACATTGCCGTCATCGACACCGCCGGCTTTATAGAGCTATTTACCACAATCCAAGATTACCAGGGCAGTGAGCAGCGGGCACAAATTGCGCTGACTGATATTGAAGTGAATGCCCTTGATGAATTATCGCCTGGCGGAAAATTTCTTGCCGCTTACCCTCTCAAAGACGGCAGTAGTCGTGTGCTTGTTAGCTGGAGTGCCTGTCAGGTTGAAAATGGCGAAGGACTCTACATACCCTGTTCTATCGCCGACCAAGATGACGAAGTCCTAATCGACGGTACCCGTCGTTTACAAGCAGCGCCTCCACAATTTGGTCTATGGATATACAATGCCATTGAAGGCACACAAT
The DNA here is from genome assembly GCA_964401565.1 of uncultured Spongiibacteraceae bacterium. Taxonomy (GTDB): domain Bacteria; phylum Pseudomonadota; class Gammaproteobacteria; order Pseudomonadales; family Dasaniaceae; genus Oceanicoccus. The sequence goes on along the minus strand of CAYNZI010000213.1, from coordinate 1,913 downwards.
TGCCGGTAGTGTTAGCAGAAGATGGCTTTGTTATTTCCGAAGTCGTTGCCGCTGAGCCAAGAAGTTATCCAACGACCCCAGATGAAACCACAATTTTTGATCCGCAACTTGCGGCAGAAAATAAAGGGTTGATTATAATCGACAGTATTTATAACGAAGACAATGGAATTGTTCCCTATGCGCCACTGGGAATTAGTGCCTATGCAGAGCCGGGAACCGTCGCCTATACCGATCGCCCTTCTCGATTTATGCGAATTTTACAACCGGTACCCATCCCCAATGACGATGTTCTCGAAGATATGCCAAATGCCGGGGGCGTCTTTGGTTTGTTGGAAATTTTGGGGTATGTTCCCATTGAACCGGATGGATCAGTTACTGTAAAGGTTCCGGCTAACACACCCGTTATGCTTAACATTATGGACCAAGACGGACGACGGATCTCCAGGCGTCACGACCACTGGTTACAAGTTGCACAAGGAGAAATTTTACGCTGTGTTGGCTGCCATGACCCCGCTAGCGATGTACCCCATGGCCGCCTTGACTCTCAGCCATTGTCATCAAATCCCGGCGCCGTCTCACTTAGCACGGGCCTTGACGGCTTTATTGGTGCAGATACCACCCTCTTCGCTGCTGAGCCCGGTGAGACCATGGCTGAAGTCTATGAGCTGCGTAAGCCTGACGATGATGACACCAAAACTGTTCGTGAACTGCAACTGGAACTCACTTTTGTGGATGAATGGACCGACAGAAACACACATACACCTGATCCGGATATTGACCTCAGCTATGCAGCTGGGTGGAACATTCCCGTCGCCAACGCCATCATTTCTCCCAACGTAGACCCGGCACTGCAAGGCCGTATCGTCATCAACTACAACGATCACATTCAGCCAATCTGGGAGCGCCAACGGGCGATCACCCAAGATGGACTGGAAGTCATTGGTCCTACCGGCGCGCCCGTAACCAACTGTATTGGTTGCCATAGTAGCGACAACGATACCTTTGTGCCCGCAGGACAACTCGATTTAACCGGCAGTCTCGCCGATGACATTTTTACCCGCTCCTATTTGGAACTGACTCGCAATGACAACGAGCAATGGATAACCAGTAGTGGAGGCCTAGCTGACCGCCAAAGAATCTGTATGGTTGAGGATGAGAACGGCATTGAACTACCTGTCATCCAGTTTTTTAACGTTTCTTCTAGCGTGAACCGTGGATCGGCAAACGCCAGCCAGGCTTTCTTCGATTGTTTTGAAGTTGATGACGCCCCATCCTGTGGAAACTTCATGCAAGATATTTCAGCACCTCCTGCAAACTGTACGGACGACGGCGGCACCGTATCTGAAAATGGCTCTTTAACAACCAAAGTGATCCCCGATACCTATGCAGAGGCCCAAGTATTGATGGCCACACTGACACCACCGGCCAGTCTGTCAACCGATCCAGAATTAATGTCTTTATTGAATAGTAACTGCGAAAGTTGTCACTCTACGACTGGCGGTCAAGTTCCGCATAGTGACAACGACCCAGACATTGCCTACGACGCCATGAAAGATTACGTCAATCTGGTAAACCCTGCCGCCTCAACATTTATTTTCAGGATAGCAACGTTAAACCATCAATGCGGCGACGCTACAGCATGCGATAACCTGGCGATAGCGATGGAGCAAGCTATCACCAATTTTGCCAGTGCCGTGCCAACTGAAGACATCAGTAATGTTGTGTCAGGCGGATCAATCTCCGACAGTGGTAGCTTCAACCATTACAACTTGTTGTCCGATTCTGAACGTCGATTAATCTCCGAGTGGTTAGATATAGGGTCGCCCTTTTTTAATAACCCTTTTGATCCACGACTGTACAATTAGCGACTATGCTTATTCTCAGATTAAGGATTTACGGCAGAGAAAAACGTT
>CAYNZI010000212.1:0-5398 GCA_964401565.1 uncultured Spongiibacteraceae bacterium | reverse complement strand
ACTGACCAAATGGGGGGTCGACGAAAAGTTAATTGATGCTGTTAAATACTGCGGTCTCTGGGATCAAGGATCGGAAGGCCCGCTGTCCCTACTGGATATCATCAATCTCGCCTTGTACCACACCGTTAAAGCAACGGCTCCAAATGCCACTCTTCCCGCTCTCATAGAATTAGCTGCATACAGCAAACTTAAACCTCCCAATAACTTTCTGTCACCCGACGGCCAATTAATGCTGGTCACAGAAAACCGAGACGACATTAAATCAATGATCAAGTCTATGCAGTAACCACATCACTGTATTCATTTTATTCTATTAGAATAATCGTCCTTAATCTAATTCAACAACCAATAAAAAATATGGCAACCATTCGGCGTATGGAAGAAGTTTTTGTCCGGCGTCACACGATCTCGCTAAAACCGATTACATGCATTCACGTCATTGTTTTTGTCACGACTACATCTATGTAGTCGTGACTTTTTGCATTCCATTTTTAAAAATATCAAGAGGAATTATTCCCCTCTTTGCTGTCTTACCATAGCCAAGTCAGCTGGCAAAGCTTGCCCGCCTTTCCAAAACAAGTAAACCTTAGCTAACGCAATAGTCGAGCCTATAGTCATTGCATGCCTAAGACCATCAGTACCATAGGTCTCTTGTAATAAGTCGCTCAGAAAACCAATGGCGACGGGTCCCAACCCCAAGCCGATAAAGTTCAAAACAAACAATAAAACCGCCGATGCCATTGCTCGCATGTTAGGGCCCACCAACATATGAGCGACCGCAATGGATGGCCCGAGATACATAGTCCCCAACAGATACGGTATAACGTAAACCCATATGATCGCTGTGGTATTGTCTGTTTGATAGACCCACAGCATAATTGGAACCGCTAAAAATGCGGTTATACCTGGCAACCATAAATACCAGCGCACATCTTTTTTCCCGACTTTATCGACCAGATAACCACCCAGTATGGTGCCGGTGACGCCCCCGAATAATGAAGCCATTGATAAAAACAAACCGATTTGATCACCACTCATGCCATGACTGCGAGCGAGATACGAGGGCATAAAATTGCCAACACCGTAGGAAACAAATCCGGACATAGCACAGGCAAACGAAAAGTAACGAAACGACTTCAATTTAAAAATAGTGGTGATGGCTTCTTTCATCGGCACTGCATTTTCTTTTGATTTTGCAGCCACACGTCGAGCCGGTTCCTTGACCGTAAAATACAGTAGTGCTGCCAATATCAAACCCGGCAAACCAACAATCAAAAAGGTCATACGCCAACCGAAATACTTTTCTACATAACCACCCAATAAAAAACCGGCAAACACACCAATGTAGATACCCGCTGAGTATATTGACAAAGCTGTCGCGCGACTTTTTGCCGGGTACATATCTGAAATTATCGAATGCGCCGGCGGACTACAGCCTGCCTCACCAATACCAACGCCAACCCGTGCAGCAACCAGCTGACCATAACTTCCGACCATACCGGATAGTGCCGTCATTCCCGACCAAATGGTCAACGCCCCAGCAATGATATTTTTACGGTTTGCACGATCAGCCCAATTGGCGAGAGGGATACCCGCGGTCACATAAAACAGGGCGAAAGAAAATCCGCTCAACACGCCCAGTTGCGTATCAGATAGACCTAGGTCTGCCTTAATGCTTTCCTGCAAAATGACCAGAATCTGGCGATCGATGAAGCTGAAACTGTAGACGAGAAATAAAATAACTAATACATAAGTACTCCCTTTGTACGGTTCTTCATTGTCGGGCGCAGCAAGGTTGGAACTAGTGCTCATAGGAACTTCATCGTCTAATGGGGATTTACAGAGAACTTATTGCAGATTCTTGCGATTATCAAGTGATTGATAATGACAAAATGTACACATTATCAATCACTTGTATGATTTTAGAGCAACAGCGGTCTACCCGAAAATTCTCGACGACGGTTTTTTAGCCCGCGCTAGTCTCCCGAGTCCCGCAGCAACCACTGCCATACAGCCGGCACCACACCTCGATCCAATGACGGAAAAAGCAACTGGAGATGGTGATCTAACAGAGTATTAGCCGGTAGATTTTCCTATGATTTTGCTCAATAAACTACTAGTCTCTTCGGCTGAACTACTTCCGAGAATAATAACCTGCGAGAACATAACGTGACCGAAAATTCCATTTCCATACCCGCATCACGGCAGTACGTCCACATCAACGACGACAAGAGCCTGAGTATTCTGGAACAAGCGATCCCGCAATTACAAGACGATGAAGTTTTGATTAAGGTCTGTGGCGCCGGGATCAACCGCGGCGACCTTATGCAGCGTCAGGGTCTCTATCCGCCACCAGCAGACGCCTCGCCGGTTATGGGGCTTGAAGTATCAGGCACCGTCTTGGCGATAGGCGCCGCCGTCAATGACCGAGCTGTAGGCGATCGTGTTTGCGCGCTTACTCACGGCGCCGGGTATTGTGAATACACCACCGTTCCGGCCAGTCAATGTATCACTGTTCCCGATTCTATATCGCTGCTGGATGCAGCGGCCCTGCCCGAGGCATTATTCACCGTCTGGCACAATGTGTTTCAACGCTGTAGCTTGACCACTGGTGAGAGTGTACTCATTCACGGAGGCGCCAGCGGCATTGGCACCATGGCCATTCAGATGGCAAAAGTGATGGGGGCAACCATTTATGCAACGGCAGGTACCGACGAGAAATGCGCCATTTGCAAAAAACTGGGGGCAACTAAAGCCGTCAATTATAAAACCGGCGACTTCGAAACAGAATTACCGCCAGTGGATGTCATTCTGGATATGGCCGGCGGTGATTTCTTCCAGAAAAATATCAACCTACTTGCGCCAGATGGGAGAGTCAGCACGATTGCCATGGTCAGGGGCTTTCAAGCTGAAATTAATTTCGTGCCAATGATGATAAAACGGTTAACTGTCACGGGCTCCACGATGCGTCCACAAAGTTTTGCTAACAAGGCAAAAATGGCTCTGGAAATTGGCGAACACATCATGCCAGCAATCGCTTCCGGTGAAATTAAACCGGTGATCGACAGTGTCTATGCCTTTAGCGACGTAGAAAAAGCCCATGAACGCATGGGCAGCGGCGAACATACTGGCAAGGTGATTTTGGCCGTCGACGAAAACCTCACTTAACCGGCGAGCTATTTAATCCAGTCCATACACCCTAACTGCCGTATCATGAAACAGCGCTGATTTTTCACTGACTGAAAAATCGGCGGCTATACGTTTGAAAGAATTCCACAATACGGTGTACGAACATGACACTTTATCGACCGGAAAATTACTCTCAAACATACAACGATCAACCCCAAACTGTTCGATGCAATACAAAAAATACGGCGACGTAGTCTCAGCCAATTGCGCTGATGTTGGTGGCAACGCCTTTTTATGCCAATCGAAACCGTTGACGGCCATAGACAACCCTCCCAGCTTTACCACCATGTTTGGGCAGCTGGCCAGTTCGGCAATACCTTTCTTCCATTCAATAAAAACGTCTTGCTGCCTGCCTGCATAGGGACCAACGCCCAGTGGTCCACCCACATGATCGAGAATAATGGTGACACCGGGAAATGCTCTCGCCAAGTCAACCAATTCCATCATCTGGGTGTGGTATTGCCAAGAGTCAAAACGAAGTCCCTTTTTTTCCAGCAGGGCAAACCCCTCGCGAAAACGAGGATTGAGGTACAAACTTTGCGGCGGACGGGTATGGGCATTTCTCACCTTATCGCTGGCATCCCAACTACAAGCATGGCGAATGCCACGAAAACGATTTTGACTGGCGGCAATATGAGCGTCCAATACCGGCTCGACGCTTTTACCAAGTAGTAAATCGGCAAAGCCAACAATTCCCGAAACAGCCTCGGTGTCGCCGTAATTGCCACTCGCACTTTGAGCCGCAATACCTTGCACAAACTCTGTTTCACCGACAGGTTTCATCGGCTCTTGGGCATGCTGGTTATACATCGCTGAACATTCAATAAACACCGTTTTTCGAATATTGTGACCACTGCCGGTATCTGCCAGAAGCTCATCCAACATATAGCGACTGCCAGGGAAGTCCCACAAGTGGTGATGAGGGTCGCAAATAGGCAGCTCTGGCTCCAACGCTTCTTCGTTGACCAAATTTAGCCATGAATCATTGATCGGCATTTCTCTCTCCTGCAAATTGTAAGGTGTTTCACTTTCCATAGTGCCGTTTTCGATACAAGGTCTTCTACTACGCCCACAAAGTAACCGGGGGCATCAACCAAAAGCAAGACCGTTTACGAAACGCTAATATCTCTCGCTGAACAAAGATTACATTTGGATTACCATTATGTACACCGGCAATAAACAGTAGACCTTTAATTTAAAGGCTCTTATGCTGCCCCATAATTGATCATGTACATTTTTAACGAGCGAATTTATGACAACTGAACATTTTGACGTGCTAATTATCGGCGCTGGAATTTCCGGTATTGGTGCCGCATATTATCTACAAACTAAAAGCCCTAATAAGACCTATGCGATCCTCGAGGGACGCGAAAACATGGGCGGCACATGGGATTTGTTTCGTTATCCAGGAATCCGATCAGACTCCGACATGTACACTCTGGGCTATGCATTCAAACCCTGGACCGAAGCCAAATCTATCGCCGACGGCCCAAACATTCTCAAATATCTGAAAGAAACCGCCGAAGAAAACGGTATCGACAAACACATCCACTACAGTCACAAGGTACAAACCGCGTCGTGGTCCAGCGAGAATAGCTTGTGGACACTGGAAGTGGCAAGCGGGGACAGCGGCGAAATCGCCATCTATACGTGTAACTTCTTTTTCCAATGCAGCGGTTACTACAATTACGATGCGGGATTCACACCCGACTTTGCCGGGCGCGATCGCTTCCCCGGCCCTGTTGTTCACCCTCAGTTTTGGCCCGAAAATTTGGAATACAGTGATAAAAAAGTCATCATTATTGGCAGTGGCGCTACGGCTGTAACCTTACTGCCGAAGATCGCAGAAAAAGCCGAGCATGTCACCATGCTGCAGCGCTCACCAACCTATATGGTCACCGCCCCCGCTACCGATCCTCTTTCAACCAAATTGCGCCAATACTTCCCAGAGAAATTTGTTTATCGAGCCTTGCGCTGGCGTAACGTAGTACGAGGCATGGTGATGTTCTGGTACATGCGCAGAAAACCAGAGCGCGCGAAAGATCTGTTGATTGGTTTGTTAAAGCCCCAGCTAGATCCCGATTATGATATAGAACGTCACTTCACGCCCAGTTACAAACCTTGGGATCAACGTTTATGCCTGGTGCCTGAGGGAGATTTATTTGCGGCTATTCGCAACGGTGACGCCTCCGTGGTTACGGACCATATA
>CAYNZI010000211.1:0-5410 GCA_964401565.1 uncultured Spongiibacteraceae bacterium | reverse complement strand
ACTTCGGTGTTTTCAGCGGTTTCAGGCTTCAGCGAACCCAGGTCAGAATCTGGACGTTCAAGAACATTGTCCGATATAGCTTTGAAGTTTTCCGCGTAACCCGCAAACAATTCTACCCCGTCTATCGGTGCTTCCCAGAGTACGCCGCCAGAGAACAGCACATCGGAATCAGAGTTTATCTCCACATCACTGGACTCACCAAATCGATCCTTTCTCGCCACATCAACCAAGAACTGCTTAACGCCCGCCGTGATAGAAAAGCCACCAACATCCAATTGATCCTCAAAGTACAACTTTAAGGTCTCCTGCGGATAGCTACGGTTATACTGTGTCCAGTATGGCGTATTTTCAAATTCTATGCCTACCCGTGTATCGGTAATCTTCTGCCAGGTTCTCGATTCATCACGCGTTTGATCTTCGTACCAAATCCCTCCCCGCAAGTCGTTACTGACACTACCCAAGTCCATAGTCCAGTTACCATCCAATGTTAAGCCGGTGCGTTCTTTTTCGTAGTTAGTCGTACGATAGGACTGAACCCCTATCGCGCCTGAAGCGTAACACGCCGGGTCATACTGTGAACCAGCGCCACCATAGGGAAATGTAATTGACGAAACACAACCAGCCGCCGGAGACAACGCAACACCCTGTCCGTCTACAAAGAAAATCTGGCCAAGAAACGGACCTCCGTTGGCGCTCCCGCTGCCGGTAAATTCAGATTCAGGACCGTCTGCATCATCGATGACATCTGCCAAGTAGGGAGGAATCCAGTCTCCACGACCCTCGTTACTGTGGTAGTAAATCGACCCATCGAGACGAAAATTATCGGTAGGCGTAAAGCTGGCCTTAATGTAGGTCAGAAAATTCTCTCGAAGTGTGGACCAACCTTTACGATAAACCTGATCGACATAAGGAATACCCGTCCAATTATCTGTTAGACGGTCCCAGTCTGGATTGCTGGCGAATTCTTCCTTGGAGAATAGTCGCTGATAGTTATCTTCATGAGTATCATCAAATGAAGCATAGGCTGTTAACTCGAGTGTATCGAAGCGGGAAATCAGTTTGCCCGCAAAATGATCGCGCTCGTTTTCAGCAGCCCCATTTATCCAGTCGCTCGCTTCCTGATGAGAGGCTGAAAACCAGGCCTCTGTATTACCCCCAAAAGTACCCGTATCGACACGAACATAATAACGCTCGGCGTCAAACTCACCAACGGCATACTGCACACGAACACGACTTTCTTCGATAGGGTCATCAGTCTGAAAATCAATGGTTCCTCCCAGAGCTTCCAAAGACCTGGAAGTAATGTCTGCGGTACCCTGAGAAACGACTATATTTTCGATATTAGACGGATCAACATAACGATTTGCCTTAGAGCCGCCGCCATAATTTGAATTGCCGTTAGGGAGACCGTCGATGGTCGTACCTATTTGCTGCTGGTCCAGCGTATTCTGAAAACCTCGAACGGCGATTGTCGTAGACCAATCGTCAAAACCGTACGTATCTCCTTCCTGAATAGAAACACCGGGTAAGTTGTCGATCAGTGAATTAACACTGGTAATCGGTGATTGTTGCTGCTGCATGTTTTCAGTAACAATATTGTTACTGAAAACTTTTTTCTGTGCGGTAACTAAAACCTCTTCGATTTCCTGACCTGAATAATTTTCAGTATTAACAGACTGCGCTGAAGACTCAACTGAGATCATACCAGTGGCAGCCAAGCCTATAAGTGTCGCGCTGTATAAAGCACGGTGACGCAAACGTACAAGAAACATAACTTTACCCCTAAATAGTACAGTTTTTCCCACATATCTATTAGAATTTCTGGGATTTACGAAATTTATCTATGCCAAAAACCAACCATACTCAAACGCAAAAGCGTCGTTCAATCTTGACGTTGGGTAATATAAAATGAGGATGTGACAAAGCGATGACGATTATGTGAATAACATGTTGAAACTGTTTTTTATCGCGAACAGAATGTTTTCTATATTGACGGTAATTGATGACGTCACGTGATAAGTACGGCCATATCTTTTGGCGACTAGTTTTCGAGGAATGGAGGTTTTAGATGGGTAAGTATGGACGGGCATGAATACATGCGGCCATTAGTCTAACCTACGATTCAAAAAGAGCCCTAATCATGGATTGACAATGTGCAAAGAATGCCGTTCTCCGATCAGATAGCGCGCAACATCAGATATATCAATCACCAACGAAATTCCAGCGACTAAGAAGTAAAGCAATAGGTAGTATTTGAACGGCGAACTAAAATCGCCGCGACGAAATTTTACCAATAACCAAACATAAACCGGCATCCAAAAAATCAGATGCGGCAAACCCAGCAAACGAACAAACCCTACCTGAGTGTACATCCAAGTCATCATGACGCCAGCAAGGATAAAACTTGCCACTATCGCTACGGCTTCAATTCGAACGGAAAATTTTCCGTCTTTTCTTGCGATGACAAAAAGTATCGCGGCAATATTAACGGCGACGAGTACTTGGACCCAGATTTGCACCCACGCTGCAGACGAGGCGATCGCAGCACCCAAATCAGCTGGCATTGACTCGTTCAGAACAGACCCCTATCAGAATAGTTAGCAGCACACGATAATTGGAGCACTTATGTGCGTTGTATTAAGGGTATTTTTCACTGAATCCAGCGAGTAAATTTGCTATGATAATTGATCAAAATAAAATTATGGCAACAGCCGAGGATAACAATGACTGATCACGTGAGGTACGACCAAACTGATGATATTGCCACTTTAACCATGGACGACGCCAAAGCCAACGCGCTTGGGTTCGATATGATTGACGCCCTGTCTGACGCGCTGGCGAAAGCCGAATCAAACGCCAAAGTTGTGCTACTAAGAGGCCGTCCCGGAATTTTCTCTGCGGGCTTTGACTTGAAAGTAATGAACAAAGGCCAGCAGGCCATGGCTGACATGGTTGGCCAGGGTGCAAACTTGCTTATTGATTTATTTTTGCACCCGCAACCTATCGTGATGGCTTGCAGCGGTCACGCTCTCGCAGCGGGCGCCTTAATCCTATTGACCGGAGACTATCGAATTGGAATTGACGGTGATTTCAAAATTGGATTAAACGAAACTGCAATCGGTATGACCATGCCACATTTTGGTATCGAGATTGCGCGAGAACGGCTGGGATCAGAAGCTCTAACCCAGGCAGTTTTGAATGCTCAACTCTATAACCCACAAGATGCAGCGGCTATCGGTTATCTTGACCAGGCTGTCAGCGAGGGCGAATTTGATGCCACTGTGCACGAAAAACTTAAAATTCTACTGAGCTTGGACGGAAAATCTTTCGCCGCTACGAAAAAAGGAATACGTAATACAACGGCGCAAGGAGCTATGAGAACCCAATAGATAACAAATTTTGCAACGGCTGATACAGGGCTTCGAGATATTGAATATCATCTTGTTCCAGTACCACCGCCGCTGCTCCCACTAAATCATCCAGCTGTGATACCTTGCTGACACCCACAACAGGCGAATAAACTTCATCCTTATTCATAAGCCATGCAAGAGAAATCTGGGCGGGAGTCTTTCCGTATTTCTCAGCGATTTCACATACACGATCGGCAATTTCAAAATCTTTTTCTCCACGGTAAAGCCCTTCTGTACGTTTTCTGTCCTGCCCCTGGGATCTATTGGTTGTACCTTTATCAAATCCTCCTCGATAAGCACCGGCGAGAATTCCGCGCGCCAAAGGTGACCACGGCGTCAACGCCACACCGCTCTTTTTGCAATAGGGATTCATCTCCCGCTCTTCTTCCCGGTAAATTAAATTGTAGTGGTTCTGCATGGAAATGAACTTGCTCCATCCATTTTTCTCTGCTGTCATCTGCAATTCAGCAAACTGCCAGGCAAACATAGAAGACCCACCCAGGTATAACGCCTTGCCCGCTTTAACGACATCGTTCAGCGCTTCCATGGTTTCTTCGATAGGCACATCGCCATGACCCGGCACCCCATGGGGGTGACGATGAATCACCAACTGATCCACATAGTCATGACCCAAACGTTGCAAACTTTTATCAATACCTTCCATAATATGCTTGCGTGACAAGCCCCTAAGATTGGGATTGTCGCCCATTGGCATAGACACCTTCGTGGTCAACACATATTCGTCGCGAGGTAGTAACCCCTTTAACACTTGGCCAACGACTTCCTCGGTGGCGCCCAGCCCATAGATATCGGCGCAATCGAAATAGAACAAACCTCGGTCAATGGCCGCACTGAATATCGTTTTTGCCTCTTCGGGGCCCAAAGTCCAATCACCTTGATGGCCTTTTCCAGGCTGTCCAAAATTCATTGTCCCAAGACATAACTCCGATACATAAAGTCCGCTATTTTTTCCTAGCTGAGTGCTTTTTAACATGACAACTTCTCGTTTCGATGAAGGATTAGCAAAAATTCTACCAGATCGCTACGATTTTTTCTCCCAAGCCAATATTATGGACTGGACACTGTGAAGCAACCCTCTCTCCAGCAATAACCAGATAGAGGTGGACATATTCTGATAGTACTTTACCATGCCACTTTCAAAACCGATGGATACGTAAGCACTGAGATTGAGGATGACGATGACAACGATGAATGAATCACCTATTGAAGGTCTAACATTTCGCTATATTGAAACAAACGGTATCCGTATGCGAATTGGCGAAATGGGAACCGAAGGTCCCGTCATTTTACTCGTTCACGGATGGCCCGAGACGTGGTACTCGTGGCGTCACCAAATTCCCGCTCTTGCAAATGCGGGTTACCGCGTCGTAGTCCCGGAAATGAGAGGTTATGGTAAAACTGATGCACCGGCAGCCATTGAAGATTACGACATTATCCATCTTGCCGACGATTTGGTGGGTATTCTTGATGAATTGGGCGAAGAGAGCGCGGCGCTTGTCAGCCACGACTGGGGCGCTATCGTCTCAGCCAACACCGCTGTGCTGCACCCAACTCGCTTTTCAAGCCTGACCTTAATGAGTGTGCCCTACGCCGGTCGTGGAAAACAGTCCAGAATGGATGCCTGGAACAAGCAATTTGGCGACAATTTCTTTTATATTCTCTATCACAATCTTCCCGGGGGCGTGGCTGAGGCCGAATATGACAACGATCCCGCGGGTCTACTCAGCCGCCTCTATTTATCACCGGATTCTCCGAGAGCCGAACCAGAAATTACCGACCCGCTGATGTCGGCCGGCGGGTGGATTCCTCGCCTCGGTGCCGCCAAAGAACTCCCAAGCTGGTTGACGCAGGAAGAGCTGGACTATTACGTCGCCCAGTTTACCGAGTCCGGCTTCCGGGGCGGCCTCAACCACCACCGTAATTTCCATCGTAACTGGGAAATAACACCGCAACTCGCCGACGCTAAGATAGAAATGCCG
>CAYNZI010000210.1:0-5411 GCA_964401565.1 uncultured Spongiibacteraceae bacterium | reverse complement strand
ATCTCTTTATTGGGCATAGACTTCTTGAGCACAACACTTATCCAATGTGTTTTTGACATGTGATAGGCATGCTTAACTTCTGGGAATACATCTCTAAGCATCACCGCTTCATCTGGGTCACACTTAAGATTGAGGAATGAGTATCCAGCAAACTCTTTGCCTAGCTCCTTACCTCCCTCACTACTAGTCCCTATTAGAGCAAACATCTTACCTTTGATTTTGAATACGGGTACTTTTGGTCCAAAAGGATAGTCTTTGGTAGCCTCTGGTCTAGAGAGTAAGTACCTTTCAGCTTGTTTGTAATCCATTGTGTGAGCCCACTATAAAGTCTTCGCTATTCTTAGATTGTTGTCAATATCCCGCGTTAAATCAACGGCTGTTAGTATATATGAACAAAAAACACTGGAATGCGGTCATTCTGAATGACACGATTCCTCCCAGAGAGGTAGAGCGGATGATCGATCATTTTTATGGGCTGGTCATTCGTGGTCTAATCAAGATGCAAAAGACGGTGCTGGAAACAAAACATCAACCTGAAGCGCTGTATCGATAAATGCCAATTAGTCAACGTTTCAAAATCGAGTTTAAATGGTTTACCATGCATAGACTGCTTGTTACTACACCCTTAATAGCACAGAGAGGTCTTTATGGCAGAGATTGAATTTTCAGCGGCTGAAAAAGAAGCCATTGTCTCGAAGATCAAGCGCTATTTTCGTGAAGAGCTTGATCGGGACATAGGTCAGTTTGACGCTGATTTTTTGTTGGATTTTTTTGCCGAGGAGGTGGGCCCCTATTTTTATAATCGCGGACTATATGACGCTCAAGCGGTACTTGAAGAACGATTGCAAAGTATCCATGATGCAATTTACGAAATTGAAAAACCCACCGACTACAATAAATGAATTTCAGCGGACGAACCCCCCCATTTTCTAGTGGCCACTGATAGCAAGAAATAAGAGGTGATTTTTGAACATAGCATTACGTATACATGCCTTATTGCTCGCCGTACTTTTAGTGGCTTGTACACCTGCTAGTGATACGCATGTGGCTGACAGTCCAGAGAGCGAAGTCATTAGTGCAACAGTGTGTACAGATCCAAGGCCTGAAATTTGCACAATGGAATACAAACCCGTCTGTGCGTTGCATGTTAGTGGCGAACTGAAAACCTATAGCAGCGGATGTACAGCCTGTAGTCATCAGCAAGTGCTCCGCTATCAAATGGGCGCGTGTGAAATTATCAAGTAAGTTAAGACGTCTGTTGCTTTGGTGAGCCTCAACTATTTGTAAACAGTAAACCCCTTTTCGTATTGCTAGGATGTAATGATCAATCAAACCGCCTCAATCCCCAATCCTGAACCCCCGCCTTGTTGTCCGGTTGGTGAGCGTCACTGTGTTGTTATTGACCAGCTGCTTGCTTTGCAACAAGACGTAGCGCAGTTAACGGAACAAGTTCGAACTGATACGTTGACCGGGTTATTCAATTTTCGCCACTTTCTTTTGTCGATAGAACAGGAAATGGAGCGCACGCGGCGCACTGGGCAACCCACTGCTTTAGTGATGATAGATCTGGATCATTTTAAACAGGTTAATGATAACTGGGGGCACGAAGTGGGCAATCAGGCGTTGGTTTCTACCTCTGCAATTGTGCGTGAGCTAACGCGGCGCCTCGATATTCCTTGCCGCTATGGTGGTGAAGAGTTTGCTGTTATTTTGCCGACTACGAATGTGATAACGGCTATACAAGTGGCCGAAAGGGTGAGAGAGGAAATTGAAGCGAGTTCGTTGATGGTTGATGAAAAGGCCATTTTCCTTACAGCCAGTCTTGGGGTTGCTGTCTATCAAGCTTCAGACGATTTCAGTCCGGAAAATTTCGTACAGAAGGCTGACACATGTTTGTATCGCGCTAAGCATCAAGGGCGTAATCAAGTTTGCCATGACGAGGGACGCGCTGATCGAAGCGATGCGGCGGTCAGTCAGGAAGAGCGGGATGTTTTGTCCGATTTTTTCGGTGACTCAAGGGATTCTGAAAATTATCAGAATAATGAATAGCAAGCAGTATTCTTATTGCGCTGAGTTATACCATGGCTGCCTGTCATAGCGCGACGGGGGTAATACGGTTATGATGTTGTACGAACACTTCAGCCTATTTTTTTGCTTAAGTCTTTCTAGAGGGGGCCGCTATGTCTGGTTCTGTAAACGTTAAAGATCATATGTTGAAAAATCCAGTGACTATTGCTGCCGAAGCGCCGCTGGCGGACGCAGTACAAAGTATATTGCGTAACAAAGTATCCGGCATCTGTGTGATTGATAGTGATAAGCGACTGCTTGGTGTGTTATCGGAAATAGATTGTCTGCAGGGTTTTCTTGCGGCGACCTATAATAGTAGCAATGTTGGTTCGGTAGCAGAATACATGACCAAAGATGTGGATGTTGCCCACCTGCAAGACAATATTATCAATGTTGCCAACGATATGATGAGTAAAAGCCAGCGTCGCCGTCCGGTTGTTGAAAATGGTAAGCTGGTTGGCCAAATTAGTTGTCGACAGCTACTGTTAGCCGTGGATGAATTTTCACGCAAAGATAGCTATGCGTAGCCATCTTTGCGCTTGAATTTTTAAACAGGCTATTTTCTATAAAAAGCATGCGCGACATCGATAACAATCGAATTCCCGCATGCTTGACAGTATTGTTTTAATAGATCACCCGTCTAGTCTCAGCGCCACTTTTGGTTTCATTTTGTCGCCAGAAATTTTCTTGCTGAGAAAAAACAAGACCAAAGCGAATAGCGGCACAAACAATGCAGCTAAAATTAGTAAGCTATTTTATACGCCTTGTCTGTCGACCATCATTCCAATCAGGGCCTGGGCCCACAACACCCAATCCAGAGATAGCATTGTTAGAACACTGGCCAACAGTGCCGCCGCACCTCCTCCCAAACCTTCAATAGAGACCAGCCTTGAAATATGGCGATTACTATCGAGATGGTTTTTGGTGTTATCCGTTTTGTTGAGTAATCCCTGGCTATCGTAAAGTAGGGCCAGGTCTGCACCAGAATTTAAACTAATACCTATGGCTATGATGAATTCGTAAACCAGAAAATCAAAAAAACTATCGGCAATAATCAGATACAAAAAAGCTATCACGCATAAGAACGCCCCGGCTGTAATGGTATTTTTTCGCCCCCAGACATCGGCCAGATAGCCGCTGGGAACTTCCGAAAAGGCAACCACTAGGGCAAACCATGACTGAGTTTGAAGAACTTCAGTCATAGACAAGCCGTGTCTTTGCATGAGCGGTACAAAGACGGCGGTAACTATCATGGCGCTCTGAAAAAACGACATAATAAATATGTTGGAAATATTGCGGTGTAATACCTTTTCCATGAGTAACTCCTGTTAGATAAACGTGCAACAGAGAGCCTGGACGGAGGAACTTTTGGGAGTTGAACTTTGAAGAGTTACAACGAAAAAAACCTCCGGGATTCCAGATCCTCGGAGGCTTTTAACTGTGTTAGTAAACCTTTATCAAGAACCAAACCTTTTATGTTGGCGAATACGCGAATGCACACAGGTACGCGCGATACTTAGCGCGGTGTACATCGGTTTACATAGTTGGTTCAGTGTTTTCATTGTACTTTCGTTAGCTGATTACAAAATTTACTCGCTGCCGTCAATTGGCAGGTCGAGAATATTGCTCTCTGATTAAAAATAAGTCAACACGGGAGGCATCAATTTTTTACGTTTGTAGTCCTGACTGCCATTATCTTGCCATCTAACAGGTAGCGTTGGGCACTGCGCGGTGATCTTTTGTTTACTAATAGGTCGAATGGCTTTATAACCTGTTCTACTTGTTACCCAATAAAAAGGAAAATCTGATGAGCCTGATCGCCACAGTCGCCGCATTAATGTTGGTTGAATATTTTGTCTTCGCTATGTTGGTTGGAGTTGCTCGCGGTAAAACAGGTATTGAAGCTCCTGCCACAACCGGTGATCCTCGGTTGGAAAGAATATTGAGGGTGCAGATGAATACGCTGGAACAGCTCATCATTGCTCTTCCCTCGATGTGGATCTTTGGTCTCTATATTAGCGAGACGTGGGGTGCAGGGTTAGGGCTGGTGTTTATTGTCGGGCGAGTTATCTATTGTATGGGTTATGTGAGTGATCCGAAAAAACGGGGTCCCGGGTTTCTTATTGGATATTTAGCGACGGTAGTGCTTATGTTCGGTGGGCTTTATGGTGCAGGTATGGCAGCACTTCAATAACGGATAAATGCCAACGTCTACGAAAATAGAAGTATTAGCTATGAATAACATAGTTAGCATTTTAAGCGGCGCTATGTTGCTGACTACGATCGTAAGTTAGCGGATTCGGTTCGGCGGTTGAATCGACGGGCACAAGCTGTAACTTGCCAATTCAGGGTGATCGCTGCACTAACTAACGGTTGTTGTAATTGCCACTCGCTTTATCCAAACGGTGCCACGTCCTTTTCCTTGTGTTTCAATCAATTTGTTGTCGCGCATTCTCCTTAGTGCCATTCGAATCTGGTCCCGACTGATGGTTGGAAAAGCGGCGCAGACATCGGCAGTCCGGAAGGCCTGTTGTTGTTGGATGACGAAGCGCTGTATGAGTGCGGTTTTAGATCCACGCCCCGCATTGATATTGGCATGTTTCAATTGTCGATCGAAACGTTGGTAGAGGCGACGAATAAGAACCCACCAGTAACTGAGCCAGGGAATTGGGTTCGCATTGTTTTTTGAACATTGATGCAGTGTGCGGTAGAAGGCCCGCTCTGTTGCCACAAACTCTGATTCGAGATCAATGTACCGGACAACTTGGTGGCCATTAGCCAGTAGTAAATAGCGCATTAACAATAGCAATATACGTCGATTGCCATCGAGAAAAGGGAAGATTTTCATCATCTCTAATCCAAACAAGGGCACGGTTAGCAACGGATCAACTATTGTATTCGAGTAAAACAGCTGCAGTAGCTGTTCAATACAGGGGCCAATTGTTTTTTGGCTAGCGGAAATGTGTAGCTTCTCACCGACCCGGTCGCGCCGAGCAAGTGTTAGCTTCACCGATCGCCAGTGACCGCCCTGAGGGTGCAGTTGACGGTGCAACTGCCGAATTACAGAGCTGGTCAGTGGCTCTTGTCTGTCTAATCGATCTAAAAAATGCAGTGCCCCCGAGTAATCAAATCCTGTATCACGAAGGGTGTAACTACGATTGTTACTCGCTATGCCGAGGCTGGACTTTGCTTCCATAGCTGCGAGGAGGTCGGGGGACAGATTGTGGTATGAGTGATAGCACCCTTGAAGATATCTCAGCTCACCCAGTTGTTGCGCCGCTGCGATAGGCAGTACCATTTTGTGTAGGTAGTTTGGACAAAGAGCAGACATTATTATATATTAT
>CAYNZI010000209.1:0-5413 GCA_964401565.1 uncultured Spongiibacteraceae bacterium | reverse complement strand
ACGTCCATCATCGGCAAGACTGTCTATCGATAATAGATGCTGTCCGGATATAACGCTGCGTTGCTGTGGTTTAAACACTCTCAACGGTTTGTTTTTTGATCTGAATTTTGCCACGATAATCTACCTGGTACGCCTGAAAATTGCGTTTACACTAAAACTTCGTGCCAGTAAGGATAGTGAGTAAAGTACAGCGCTGTTCTTATCGGCTGGTTACCACCCAGTTTAGCGGATAAAAGCGCTTTATATGCGGTTAACTGCGGTTTATAAATAGCCTCTTCCCTTTCAATAAACCGTTCCCGCCGCTCGGTTTCACCCGGCGTTGAGGTTTTATAATCAATAATCCAAATAGTCCCCTCATCATCGGTCAAAATTCTATCCAAAACGTTGTTACGCACCGTATTTGACGACACAGACATCAATTGCAGTTCGGTATGAGAAGACTGTTTGTCATGAGAAAGTATCCAGCGCCCCCGGCTATCCGACAAGGTGTTTTCAACAGCTTCAATGATTTGTTGCTTGCCCGATGACCACAACGACGCGGGCAGAGAGTGATGTCGCAACAAACTATCGAGCCACCCTATCCGCTTACTTTCATTCATCTGCTCCCAGTGGTCGATGCCTCTCTTTGCCAGAACCTCAAAAATTCCGTGGCAAATAACACCAACACAGGTCGGCAATGGGTCGACATAGAGGTCGGGAACATTTAACGAAGAGGCGTCGTTGCCAGCTGCGGAAAATGATTCGTTCAAATAAAACATCTGCAAAGGGTTGGGGAAAGACCACCTTGGCGAGCGCCATGCCAGCGACAGGCGATGGAGTGTCTGCTGAGAGCCGAAATGTTCAAAATTTAGCCCGAATTGTGTCGGGTCGGTGTTCACTGCAACATGACTTACCGCACTATCCGTCCACTCAACAGCCTCCTCTAATATTGGCCAAGCCGCACCCAGCAAACTGTTTTTGGATGGCGGCTTAGCCTTGGCAGATTTTTCATCCATGGTAGACGTCAATAAGATATAGAGTCGTTTAACGGCCCGGGTGGCCGCGACATAAAACAACCGAGTATTCTCGAGGCGAGAACTGGCAGCCTGCTCAAACCTCAAATACGTATAAATACTGTCTTCCTCGCAACCCGCTGCCGCCTGCGGGCTGATAACCAACCCACTCTCCTGTCCATCATCTGACAAGTATTCCTGCCACATGAGTAACGACTTATCGTCACTTCGGGGCGCCCGACCAAGGCCGGGTAAAATGACGGTATCAAACTCCAGCCCTTTAGACTTATGGATTGTCATTAAGTGGATATTACTATCGGCAGATAACGACGATGCATAGAGACTACCCACAGCCTGCTCAAACAACGCCACCGACTGAAGCAGCTCACCTTGATGGAAACTTTCCAGCAAATTTAAGAAATCACCAACAAATTGTGCTTCGTTAGAGGTATGCGTAGCTGCGCCGCCTAAAGCCTGCCAAATACCCTCTATCCAGCTTCTGGGCGTTTGTCTCAGCCGTTGACCATACGCAGCTTGCAATATTGACCTCACGACGCCGAGTCGCGCCCTGCCGTGCTGGCTTAAGCTAGCAAGTATTTTATCGCAGCCAATTGCAGACCATACTGATTGTTCTTTATCGACCGACAGCAGCTGAAACAAATCGTTATTCGTTAAACCTACCCAGGGCGTTCGAAGCAGCGCAACCCAGCTAACTTTGTCAGCGAGGTTATACATGGCTTTAGTTAAGCTGAGTAAATCATTGATAGTGCCGTAACTAAGCAACGGATCTATATCCGTCGCATTCCAGGTTAAACCTGCCCGGGATAAAGCCGGAATAATTGACTTCAAATGACCCCTGCTTCGCACCAGTATCGCGATACTACCCTCTGGATTCAGCGCCTGTGCAGACCGAATCAACGCAATCGTTTTTTCAGCTTCAGCGAATTGAGCATCATCACCAGTAAAGCCAAATAACTTAACTTCGCTGTGGTGGTCAATTGGGTTAAATGCGATGGCGGTTTCGTGAGGCACCGCCCCTCTGGACATATTTTCTATCTGGGGGAAAGCGTAACTAAACGTGCTGTTAATCCATTCGACAATAACCTGATCCGAACGAAAATTAGTTTGCAGTGGGCAATCGAGTAGCGTTACACCATTCACTCCCACTCTTCGAGCCTCCAGAAACAGACCAACATTAGCCTCACGAAACCCGTAAATAGACTGCATGCCGTCGCCAACAATAAACACCGTCCTGGGATTATCAGGATCAGTGAGATTGGCCTCTTGCCAGCCTTCCAACAAGCTTTGTAACAATCGAAATTGACCTGACGACGTATCCTGAAACTCATCCACCAGTATGTGTCGCAATTGATGATCAAGTTTCAGCGCGAGTTCAGTCGGATTTAACCCGTCACCGAGAGCGTCGAGGGCCGCCATTGAAAACTGGCTGAAATCCACCTCCCCTCGCTGTTGAAATACCGTCATTAACTGCGCAACTAAAGCCGGCAATATTCGTGTGAGAGACTTCAATAACTGCCACTGAAAACGGTCAAAATTCGCTTGCGGCAAATGACGTAGCTCGTTGAGTTTTTCTCGTAGGTCCTCATTACCGTGAAGGTCTTGCAACAACGCAGTGAAGTTACTTTTAAGCGTCTTGGCAAGCGCTTTATCTCCATCCTGTGTCTCCGTAGGAAAACCGGTTTTAACGTTAACTGTTTTTCGCCACTCCCCCTTTCCGGTTAATAACAGTTCAGCAATCGCCTTCCATTCTGACACATTATCGCGACCAGAATCAGAACCGGGAAGCTCGACAATTCCCGCCAGACACGAGGCAACAGATTCACTGTGCTGCCAGCGTAAATTGCAACCGGCATAGTCCAACAAGGGCAACAATTCAGGAGCGATATCCTGTAAAGACCGCTGCAGAGAATGGAGTACGTCCCGGATAATTCGACTTAGTGTGTTTTCCAGTTTATCTCTGGCGCTGTTGCTGTCAGTTTCCAAGCCTATATGCAACAACCATTGATCACGCCGTTCCAACATGGTGATCAACAATCGTTCCAGACGGCCAATATTGTTATCGACATGCGCTAACACATTCGATAAGTCTTCAGCATAAAGTGTATCTGTTTCTAAGTAGTCTAAAAAACCATGGACAGCCGATCGATAGCACTGCTGAGGATATTTGGAAATTTTTGGCTGCGCACCGAAATTCGACAATATCGGCATTTGCCGTGTTAACCGAGCCGACAAACTGTCGATAGTCTGGATTTTTAAACGCCCGGTATTTTCCAATAGAAACCAGCCAGACTGACGATCGCGTTCCAATACATCTCGCGCCAATTGCCAGCTCAACTGTTTATGAGATTGTGTGGGCTCTTCTAATGTACTGGCGTCACGTAAGGCCTGAATAATGCGATGATGCATCTCTGCAGCGGCTTTACGGGTGAAGGTGATGGCCAGAATTTCTTCCGGCTGCTCCACAATTGCTAACAAACGCAGTACTCGCTGGCTCAGTAATTCTGTTTTCCCGGACCCTGCGGGAGCCGTAACACAAACGGAACAGTTAGGGTCTAACGCTCTGACTCGCTGATCATTATCGACAGGTAAAATCACAATCCACCCACTTGCTGATGATTGATTCGACAAGCACTGGAAAAATCACAGTACTGACAGGTTTGCGGCGGGTTGCGCGGGTCGACTGCCGCTTTACCGGCCACAAAATCATTGGCCAGTGCGGTTAGCACTTTCTCCCAATGTCGTTTCAATTGCTCCCAATTGAGCACCGCCGCATCATTTTTTACTTTATCCTGCCATTGCAAAGAGGGTTCAGGTGAACTCTCATCACCTATGCCTTTCAACTCGCAACCCTCTATGCGTAGTTCCGCAAAACCCACGCCAGACACGGCTTCACCTGCCAATTCCACTAACATGCTATAGAGTGGCAATTGAGGTTCTTCCGGCCTGTCTCCCCACCAGCGCGCAATCGATGTTTTCGACGTTTTGTAATCGATAACAACCAGACTCCCGTCGGACAGCTGGTCAATTCGATCGATCCGGGTTTCAAGCTTTAAATGCCCGTGTTGAAACACTTTTCGCGCTTCGGTCTCTCTGACAATAAAATCACATCGCTCACGCTCAAAATTCAACCAGGTATTTAACAATACTGTCAAGCGCTGACATTCCAGCTGCTGGTAACGGGAGCCGAGATGCAAACTGCGTCTCTGGTCCAATTCCCGAACAGCGTACTGACTGGTTTCTTCACACAGGGACTTTTGTTCTACATCATTCAGTGCCAGCAAGGCCTGCTGGTTTTTCAATTTCTGCCAGATCAATTCACAGGCCCGATGCAATAGAGAGCCTCTATCCGCGGCATTAAGGCCTATTTCCGCCACCGGTAATGCACGAACCCCGAGTCGATGGCTCAAAAAAGATCGAAAAGGACAGGCCGACTGGCTGGCAAACAGGCTCGCCCCGCCCCTAACAATCTCACCTGCTTGCAATATTGGTGCATCACCCGGTAAATAGTCTTCCGTCACTACCGACTCCTGGAAACGCCTCCGGATTTCTACAAGAGGCAACAACGCTGACAACGAACGCCCTAGCAGCTCATCCAATTGAATGTTTGGAAACGCTGCGAATAAAGCGCTGACCGCCGCTGGATTATCGTCGATAACGGATAGTGAACTTGCAACCATAACATCAGCGCTATGAACAAAACGGTCAGTAAGGCTACGGGCGTATTCCAATTCTCGTTCTGAGCTGGCATGAGGCATCCCCTCTTGTCGCTGCAGATGAAACGGCAACAAAGGATTAGGTGATGGTGCCGGTGGCCACGATCGATCAGACATCGAGGTAAGCCAGAGATGACTAAAACGAAGCCCTGCTGCCTCCAATGTTCCCAAAACCTGCAACGAAGAATCGGCAGTTTGTGGCTGAAACACCTGACGTGCGGCAATACTGTGTAACTGTCCCACCACTTCACTAAAACTCATCGGCGGTAACACGTCATCGAGCATTTGCAGCGATTGAATTATTTGGGGCCAATGGGAAACTTGCTGAAATTCAATGCTGTCCAGGCGGCGCTGGCCCGGCCAGCCAGCTGCACTGAGAATCTCCTGTAAAAGCAGCACCCACTCTCCCGCTCGACGTGGTTTACGAATCGCATGATCACGCGTCAGTGTTGCAATATTTTGCAATGCTTCGGAAAATACCCAGGTGGGTTTATCGCCGACATCCGCATGATTTTTGTCACCAACCTTGGCTGCCAGTTGGCGTAGTTTCGCGGTCGAAAAATCAAATGACTTTTCAGCAAATAGTTTACTGATTAATTGGCTACCACTTTCGCTATCTTCTTCAGAGAGACAGTAAAACGGCGACTGACAAATACGGACTGCGGTCTCGCTATCAATGCTGACAAA
>CAYNZI010000208.1:0-5436 GCA_964401565.1 uncultured Spongiibacteraceae bacterium | reverse complement strand
ATCTATGTATACCGAGTATACACAGACCGGCAACGCTAACTTTTACCGTCACATATTGCATTACCATTTGGTTACCTGCCTCAATTTTGATGTATTACAATAGACGGCACTGATCTAGGCGTTTATTCTTGCGGACCGCAAAAAATAGCTAACGAAATCAACAACGAGTTCTAGGAAAAGATGTATGGAATTCGAAACATGGGTGAAGTCTCGTAAAAACGCCCGAGGCTATAACCAGATCCCGTGCCAAGAAAAATTATCGAAGATAATTAAGGAAACACAATGAACAGACTTGAAGGTAAAGTAGCAATCATTACCGGTGCGGCCAGTGGTATTGGCAAAGCAACGGCACAATTATTTGCACAAGAAGGTGCTCGCGTTGTTTTGGGTGACCTGGCCGGAGACGATTTGCAGCAAGTCATTGCCCAGATTAATGCCGATGGGTTTAGTGCCATTGGTCAAGCGACGGACACCTCTAAACAACTGTCGGTTGATGAGCTAGTGGCTCTGGCAATGGACAATTACCGTCAAATCGATGTTCTGTTTAACAATGCGGGGATATCCGGTGCTGTCGAAGATGTTGCAGACTCCTCCGACGAGGCTTGGCTTCGGGTTCATGCCGTTAATGTACTGGGACCAGTACATGGAATAAAAGCAGTTGCTCCCATCATGCGAAAGAATCAACGCGGTTCGATCATCAATACCGCCTCGGTTGCCGGTGTTAGGGCGGGGGCGGGGCCCAATGCCTATAGTGCCAGCAAAGCAGCGGTTATTAACTTCACGCAAACGGCGGCCTGCGATCTAGGTATATCCAATGTTCGAGTTAACGCCATTTGTCCCGGGCTGATCGAAACAGGGATGACCAAACCGGCCTTTGACTATGCAAAAGAAGCCGGCAAAGAGGAAAAGCTGGGGAGCCGCTGTGAATTACGACGCTATGGAAAACCCATTGAGATTGCCAATACCGTGTTGTTTCTGGCCAGTGATGACGCCAGTTATATTACCGGCCAGGCCATTTGCGTTGACGGTGGCAATACCGCCTCGCTGAACATGCCAGGCATGAAATACTAAACCACCGACAGTGTCTCACAAACCACAAAAACTGAGGAAACATTGAATGACTGACTTTTCCACACCCAATTTCTCACTGGATTTATCAAATGAGGTCGCGCTGGTTACTGGCACTACCTCCGGGCTGGGCCGACGCTTCGCTCAAATTTTGGCAGCCTGTGGCGCAAAGGTCGTGTTAACCGGCAGGCGAGTTGAACGTCTCAAACAACTTACCGATGAAATTCGCGCCGACGGAGGTCAATGCGAACCCATTGCGATAGACATGACCGATCGCGACAGCATACGGGCAACACTCATCGAAGCTGAAGAAAAATTCGGAACTGTCACCATTCTGGTCAACAATGCGGGAGTGCCAGATGCTCAGCGGGCCGTAAAAATGTCGGACGAACTTATTGATACGGTATTTGATACCAACCTGGTCGGCCCTTACATTTTGTCCTGCGAAGTCGCCAAACGACTGGTTGCACAAAAACGTCCAGGCCGCATGGTGAATATCGCGTCCATGGCCGCTTTCGAAACTCGCCCAAATTCTGGTGCAGCACTCTATTCCACCACCAAGGCGGGTATTGTAAGAATGACCGAAGCGCTAGCCGTGGAATGGGCTCAATTTAATATAAACGTCAATGCTATCGCGCCCGGTGTTTTTGCTTCAGAAATGGTCGATGGCATGCTGGAACGAATGGGTGATATCAGCCAGGCATTTCCTCGGAAACGAATTTGTCAGCCTGCACAAATGGATAGCACACTACTCTTTTTGCTATCGCCATCATCCGAATGTGTCACCGGCACATGTATTAAAGTTGACGATGGGCAATGCTCTCGATAACGCGTATGTCAACTACTGATCACGCAGGTATCAATAACCAATAATTTAACAATGAGGTAGTAAAAATCATGTCTTGGATGAAAGTAAAGCACGATCTCTTATTCGCTTTTGCGAGAGTATTTCTAACCATCAAGCCACGACGCAGCGCAACGTATCAAGTTTTTGGCGGTGATAACAGCAGCCATCAACTGGGCGCATATATTGGTCGCCAGGGACTTAAAAGACTGCTCATTGTCACCGACAAACCACTGGTCGATTTGGGCATTGTTAAACAAGTCTTAGACGGCCTGGAGAGTACTGGCGTGGAACCTTTCGTCTTTGATGGTGTGCTGCCTGACCCCACTTTTTCTGTCTGCGAAGCAGGCCTGGCCATTTATCGTAATAATCAGTGTGACAGTATTCTTGCTATCGGCGGCGGGTCCTCTATTGACGCTGCAAAATTAATTTCCATTGGCGCTACCAATGCCGGCGACCTTCTCAGCTTTGCCAGTACAAAATTCAAAGAAGATCCCGCCCCCCTATTTGCCATTCCTACAACATCGGGCACAGGCTCAGAAGCGACAGCCGGTGCCGTTATCTCCAATGACCAAGATCATAAAAAGAGCATCATTGGCGACGACAGAATGTTGCCTAAAGCATCAGCACTCGATCCAACACTCCTTACCGGCCTGCCCCCTCATATTACGGCAGCAACAGGTATGGATGCCCTGACTCATGCTATTGAAGCTTATATATCGGCACTTAATTTTGGAGACTGCAAGGAGAAAGGTGCCGCTGCAATAAAAATCATCTTTAAGCAATTACCGACTGCCTACGAAGACGGATCCAATAAAGGCGTACGAGACGCTATGGCCAATGCTGCCTATATGGCAGGACAGGCGATCAACCAGGTTAATGTGGGTAATGTTCACGCTATAGCACATCAGTTAGGTGCTGTTTACGGCATTCCACACGGCCTTGCCAATGCGATGGTTTTACCCCACGTGCTGGACTTGTCGCTGACGGCGGCGAGAACAGAGCTAACTGAGATCGCTCAGATGGCCGGATGTAATACCGCAGAGGAATTCATCGCGGCAGTGAGAACGCTGAGCGAACGCGTCGGTATCCCCGCTACGGTGGAAAAGTTGAATACCAGCGATTTTGATCTAATCGTAGAACGCGCCGTTGCTGAAGGTTTCGGCTATGGCTCGCCACACTTTATGACCGCCGAAGAATGCAGTGCCATCCTCAATAAACTGCTACCCCAATAACGAAACATAGAATCACACTGCAGGATAATGTTATGACCGAACTTTTCGAAGTATTGAGATCATCGGTAAATACTTGGGAATGCGACGAAATGGGGCATATGAACGTCAAGTTCTATGTTACCCGCTCCGTCGATGCCCTTTTCAGTTTCGGTCATACTCTTGGATTAGGACCTCGTGCTCTGCGTAATCGCCAACAAACGTTGGCGATAGAAGAACAACACATTCGTTTTCTGCGAGAAGTGCATCCAGGAACGCCGTTTCTGGTTTGCGCCGGTGTGGTGTCTGCCAACGAAAACACAATAAAAATTTACCAAGAGCTAACTAATCTCATCAGCGGCCAGGTTTCTGCTACTTTTGTTATCGACGTGTACCTGGCCGACGCAGAATCTCGCGCCCCTGCGCTGTTCGACAAAACATTGATTGAAAAATTACAACAGCAATTGGTCGAACTACCGGATTACGCCAAACCCCGAGGAATATCCACCGCCGCTCCGCGCAAAACACCAACGATCAACGAGGCTGATAGTCTAGGGCTTTTCCAAATCTATAAAGGTCTGGTCAATCATACCGACACTGATGAATATGGATTCATGCAGCCGCAGGGATATATGAGCAGCCTTTCCAACGGAATCACCCATTTTTTTATGGCCATAAAAGATCAGCCAAAACCCCGTGAAGAAGGCATGGGCGGAGCGGCACTAGAATATCGTTTTGTCTATCGTCAACCGCCGCAATTGGGCGACATTGTCATCGCTCGGTCTGGGTTAAAAGGGTTCATGGGTAAGGCTACCAACTTCTGCCACTGGATGTTCAATGGCGAGTCCGGCGAATGCATTGCCACCGTCGAAGCCGTCGCAGTCTCCTTTAATTTGACCACCCGTAAAGCGGTCGAGCCGTCACCCGAGAGTAAGGACAATATGATTAAAAAATCAGTTGTGGGACTGTCTCTATAAAAATAGGCAGGCTGGCTTCAGTCGCAGAGAGCGAGATTTTTGTTGCTAACCTTCTGATAATGTATCCCCCAAATACCGTGGAGGGATACATCGTGCACAGGATACGGCTATAGCGCCCGTGTCGGCTGGGAAAACATTTTTTGCAGCAGCGGTTCAAACGACTCTAAACTGTCGACTTCAAAGTCCGGATCGAATGCGGGAGCATCCCAGCGATCAACCAGTTTTACCGCCAAATCATACCAGCTCTCTTTGGTGAAATCTTCACGCATATTCGGGTTACCGCCCATAAAGGAGTAGTAGTATTTACCCTGAAAATGCTGGTGATTATATATCACATGATAAGCATCGTCTGATACGTAAGGGCGTATCAACTCGGCGCCTATAGCTCCGTGATTGGGAATGTTTACTGATTTACCAATATCATGCAGCAATGCAATTGCCACTTCTTCGTCAGTCGCATTATCACGTCGTGCCAAAGTACCCGTCATTAAACTGTGCTGCAGCTGGTCACAGGCAAAACCGCCGGTGATATCTTTAAGACTGCGCAACATATCCATCAAATGTGCGGGCGTCTTGTAAAAGTGTTCTTTGTGAGCGGCGCCAATTATGGCCCAGTCTTCAGGGGTGCCATCTTGCATTTTTGTGAACATTGACTTGTCCTCTTGCTGTCTTTATTTATTGGTTTGACTCATTCGACAATGATCATAGCAGTTATCGATAAAAAGCTGAAATTGCGGAGATTTGGCGGCCACTTCAATTCACTGGTAGGATACCTCCTTTTTCGAAGGGTAAACTGTGGACCTAATCGTATTTGATTTAGATGGAACCCTTCTCAACCGGGCCTCCGTTATCTCTGACTACACTCGAGATACTTTGGCACTGCTCGGCCAGCGTAATATTGCTTATACCGTCGCCACAGGACGAACCCTGCACGCAGCGCGTGATCTCATTCATGGCCACGGTTTCGATCTTCCACACATCTATAAAAACGGCGTAGTGATATGGAATCCTCTCGACAAGGGATATACCCATAGCTACTTATTAACCCAGGGCGAAGTAGGGCACATCCTTCATGCCTTTCTCGCCGAGAACACAACGCCATTCATTTTTACCCTTGAGCATGGCGATCGGCATGCCATCTATCATTCACCGTTACTAAATGACATAGAGAGAAATCTAGTTGACCGGTTTAAAAAAGAACGAGGCTTACCCGTGCTGCCCACGGCGGAATTGCCCGGTGACGCTAGTATTACCAATATAAGTGCCGTTGGACAACGCAAGTCCATCGAAAAAGTGGTCGCACTAGTAGGTGACGAACCCATGTTGGTGGCCTATA
>CAYNZI010000207.1:0-5442 GCA_964401565.1 uncultured Spongiibacteraceae bacterium | reverse complement strand
CTTCGAATCTAGTTGGTAATTTGGTACCAGGATCCATGGGGCTGTAGAGCAATTTGTTTCCGAGGGTAGTTGGTAATTAACCCTAGATTGTCCATATTCAGGAATACCGATTTCGAAACTAGTTGGTAATAGGTATTATTTGATTAAACTATTTTCAATTGAATTCTGAATACTCCTGTAGATGAATAAATTTGTGAGTTTCTGAGTAGGCTGTTTAGCAGTTTGTAACGGACATTAAAAAGCCCCTTTGTTAGCTGAGGCATTGAGTCGGCTGTGTGTTGCATCGACCGATTGAATTCGTAGGTGATAAAAGGTGCGTATTCCGGGCCATGCTGAACACAGCGGGGGAATGGGTGTTCAGCTTCACCGGAATACGCAAAAGGACGCGGTTTGCCAGAGGCCATGTCTTTTTCCCACTTAAGGTATTTGGCAATCGTAGATTCATTCAACTCGGGCTGATTCATATTTTCCTCTTGGGTCTGAGAGATAGTTATAGACTAGAATGCGTTAAAAATAAACACTTAAGTCATTGATTAATATATATAAAAATAAGTTTGGTTTTAACTTTGAGGGGTTTTCTAAAGCTACATCAGACAGTTAGGTATTTAATTTTCTGTATAAAAAATACTCAGGAAGTGTATTTTATTTTGAAAATATTTTGGCGAGCCTTGGCGAATTAATGCCGGGTGTATGATGAATACCCTAACAGTTCAACCTCGGTGGTTTACGTAAATATCTATTTGATAGATCAAGACCGTCGAGATAGAAGATGTTATCGTTAGAAACCATTGATTGTGTAGGTGTTAAGGGGGTGCTACAGGTCAATACAAAATAATAAGCAAGGATTTCTGAGTATGGATTCTCGTCTCGAAACGAAGCCGCAGGTACATTTAAAAGCCGAGCACCTGTCTACCTTCTCATTAGCTGCACAGCAAAATGCTTATCCTCTATTTCGGAATTTGAGCTTACATTATCCGACTTTAGAAGGTGCGTTATCTGATGATCGGAGGCCCTTGAGCCGGCTTGTCGTTAAGTTAACATCTGAACCCGAGCTCTTCTCTCCTGAAGAATGGCCCATAGATGAGATTCGCCCTGGTCAGGTCATTTCATTACAGCAGCGTCCCCTGAACATCCCTCACAATATCCTCTTCAATTTGACCGAAGAGATGAGGGCTTCGATAACTCTTACGGTTTGTTCTCTTGATGAACCAGAAAACGTACTAACGGCGAAAGAGATCTCAATAGCAGTTCTTCCCGCCAACTATTGGGGTGGGGAGAGTCGGCAACCCGACCTGTTGGCAGCCTTTGTAAAGCCCAATGGGGTTTATGTCGAATCTCTAGTGCGGCAAGTTACTGAAATTCTAGAAAAAGGTGGTCATGGGAGGAGTGCCGATGGCTATCAATCCAACACGCGGGAAAAGCCTTATTTGATGGCTGCGGCGCTGTGGAATGTTATTTTTGCTCAACGCTTAGCTTATGTCTCTCCTCCACAAGGTTTTGCTAGGGATGGACAGCGGATTCGATTAGCCGCGGATATCAGCCATCAAAGATAAGTGCCTGTCTTGATACATCCCTCCTGTTTGCCAGCTGCATTGAGTTAATGGGCCTCAATCCGGTAATAGCTTTAGGTAAAGAGCATGCATTCGTCG
This sequence comes from uncultured Spongiibacteraceae bacterium, assembly GCA_964401565.1. GTDB lineage: Bacteria > Pseudomonadota > Gammaproteobacteria > Pseudomonadales > Dasaniaceae > Oceanicoccus. The sequence goes on along the minus strand of CAYNZI010000207.1, from coordinate 3,793 downwards.
GTGTTTGGTTGATCGATGAGCGTTTTCCTGTATTGACTAACGACGACCCTATGGATCTAAGAAAACGTGTTGATGCACGTGACTTAGTATTATTTGAAAGTACCTTGGTCACAAATGATGCTCCAGTAACCTTTGAACAATCCAAAGCACATGCTCGCGACTTGATTAGTGAAGATAAGGAAGATGATTTTGTCTTCGTAATCGATATAAAACAAGCCAGAGCTCGTAAGATCAAGCCTATATCTACAGTAGAGGAAAAACCTGAAGAGAAGAGCTCGGATTCAAATAATGAGTTAAGTTTGCCGGTCGTTCTGCCTTCTTTCATTACCAACTAGTTTCGAAGTCCACAACAGGTGTCACTCCTCCCTATAACTATCAATGCTCGGACAAGAGCAAATCAAATTTCGGTCGCCGAAAACATTATCAATTCGCGCAACCGGTGGCCAATACTTATTGTCACTACCTGTTGGGAATATTGCTTGTTCGCGACTGTACTTATGAGTCCATTCTGATGCGGTCGCTTCCATTGACGTGTGTGGCGCATTTTTCAGAGGGTTGTCTTCCTCGTCCAGCTCGCCGGTTTCTACTTGGTCAATTTCTTTGCGGATTGCAATCATGGCGTCAATAAACCGGTCCAGTTCTTCTTTAGGCTCACTTTCTGTCGGTTCTACCATTAATGTGCCGGGGACGGGGAAGGACATAGTCGGTGCGTGAAAACCAAAATCCATTAAGCGTTTAGCGACGTCTTCTTCGCTAATGCCGCTGCTTTCTTTAAGCGGGCGCATGTCGAGAATACATTCGTGTGCGACGCGATTATTTCTACCGGTGTAAAGAATAGGGTAGTGTTTGCTCAGTTTTTTGGCGATGTAATTGGCATTGAGAATGGCTACTTGTGTTGCTTTCTTCAGGCCTTTTCCTCCCATCATGGCAATGTACATCCAGGAGATAGGTAATATGGCGGCGCTTCCCCAGCTGGCTGACGATACGGTGTCGTTGGTGATGTCGAGCCCTTCGATGGGTTGTGCAGGATTATTGGGTAAAAATGGGGCTAGGTGTTTACCTACACCAATGGGTCCCATGCCGGGGCCACCGCCACCGTGGGGAATGCAGAAAGTTTTGTGCAGGTTGATGTGGGATACATCGGCGCCAAATTGCCCGGGAGCGGCGATACCGACCAATGCGTTTAGATTGGCACCATCGACATAAACCTGGCCGCCATGTTGGTGAATAATATCGCAAATTTCGGTAATACTTTCTTCAAATACGCCATGGGTTGAAGGGTAGGTGATCATGATGGCGGCGAGTTCGTCGGCGTGTCGTGCGGCTTTTGTTTTCAGGTCATTCATGTCGACATTGCCGCTGTTGTCACATTCAACAATGACAATGCGCATGCCGGCAACGGCGGCGCTGGCGGGGTTGGTACCGTGAGCCGAGCTGGGGATCAGGCAGAGGTCACGGTCAAAGTCGCCGCGGCTCTGGTGGTATTTCATGATGGTCAGCAGCCCGGCGTATTCGCCCTGAGCGCCGGAATTGGGCTGCAGGGATATGGCGTCGTAACCGGTGGCTTCAATTAGCATTTTTTCCAATTGCTCGAACATCGCCAGATAGCCCTTGGCCTGATCCTGTGGTGCGAAGGGATGCATGCTGCCAAATTCGGGCCATGTTATCGGGATCATCTCAGCGGTGGCATTGAGTTTCATGGTGCAGGACCCTAACGCTATCATCGAGTGGTTAAGGGCGATGTCTTTGCTTTCCAGTCGTTTCATGTAGCGCAGCATTTCTGTCTCAGAGTGATGCTGGTTGAAAACAGGATGCGTCATAAAGGGGCTGATGCGACGATAGTGCTCGGGGATAGGTGAGTGATTAACTGTTTCAACATCGATGGACTCTATACTCAAACCTATTTCTTTGCCGGAGATCACCTGCCACAAAATTTCTACGTGAGCTCGGGTTGTTGTTTCATCCAGGCTGATGCCAATCTGCGAGTCACCTATCTTTCGCAGGTTAATTTTGTTCGCAACAGCGCGGGCGATAATGTCTGATTGTTGATGGTCGACATCAATGGCGAGGGTATCAAACCAGTCGGTATTGACGGGAGAAAATCCGAGTTTTCCGAGTCCATTAGCAAGAATATTGGTTAGTCGGTGAATGCGGTTGGCAATGGTTTTGAGGCCTTGAGGTCCGTGATAAACCCCGTAAAAACTAGCCATGATGGCCAGCAAAGCTTGGGCTGTGCAAATGTTGCTGGTCGCTTTCTCGCGGCGAATATGTTGCTCGCGCGTTTGCATGGCCATGCGCAATGCCTGGTTGCCGTGGCGGTCAATTGAAACGCCGATAATGCGGCCTGGCGTAGAGCGTTTGTATTTGTCTTTAGTGGCAAAGAAGGCGGCGTGTGGTCCACCAAAACCCATTGGCACGCCGAAGCGTTGGCTGTTGCCAACCACTACGTCTGCACCCATTTCTCCCGGTGGTGTTAGTAATACCAGGCTCATGATATCGGCGGTTACCACCACCAGGGTATTTTGTTGGTGAGCTTGATCGATCAGCGTTTCCAGATCGGTTATATGGCCGTAGGTGCCCGGATATTGCAGCAACGCACCAAATACATTAGCGTCACTCAGTTCTGATGCGTCTCCGATAATGAGTTCAAAGCCGTAGGTTGCCGCTCGCGTTTTTAACACGGCGATGGTTTGGGGGTGGGTGTCGTTGGCGACAAAAAACTGGTTGGATCGATTCTTTTTATTAACGCGTTTTAATAGCGCCATGGCTTCGGCGGCGGCGGTGCCTTCGTCTAGCATGGAGGCGTTGGCGAGTTCCATGCCGGTTAAATCCATGATCATTTGTTGATAATTTAATAGACCTTCCAGGCGCCCTTGAGCGATTTCCGGTTGGTAGGGTGTGTAGGCGGTGTACCAGCCAGGATTTTCCAAAACATTTCGGAGGATAACATTGGGCGTTAAGGTTGGGTGGTAACCTTGGCCAATGTAGTTTCCATCACTTGATTTTGTTGAGCAAGGAGGCGTAGTTGCGCCAGGGCAGCGGCTTCGGTTTTGGGGGCGGCGATGTCCATCGGTTGGGCGCGGAGGATGTTAGCGGGGACAGTGCTGGTAATTAGCTCATCCAGTGAGCTGACGCCGAGAAGATTCAGCATTTCGTGTTGCTGTGACTCATCGGGACCGATATGCCGCTGGATAAATTCATCAGTCGCTTCGAGTTCTGTCAGTGATGCGTTGGTGTTCAGCATGGGATGGGGCTCCGGTGTTGGTAAATTCTAGGACTGTTCGGACGTTATAGCGGAATTCGTTAGCGCACGTAGTTCTGCGGAATAAACGGCATTTTGGTGACTTCAACAGGAATGTGTTTTTTTCTCACCCGTGCAAACAGTTGGGTGCCAACAGGAGCGAATGCTGTTTGCACATAACCCATGGCTACCGGGCCATTGAGAGAGGGGCTAAATCCGCCACTGGTTACTTTGCCAATAATCTCGCCAGATTCAGTGATTAGTTCGGCGCCCTCTCGAATTGGCGCGCGGCCTTCAATTTTTAACCCTACCCGTTTGCGGGGTGAGCCATTGGCAATCTGTTCAAAAATAACATTGGCACCGAAAAACCCTCCTTCACGGCTGCCACCGCTACGACGAGATTTGCTGATAGACCACAGCAGGCCTGCCTCAATGGGCGTGGTTTGTTGGTCCATGTCATGGCCGTATAAACAAAGCCCCACTTCGAGACGTAAGGAATCTCTCGCGCCTAGGCCGATGGGTTGAACTTCGTCGAATGACAGCAGTTTTCGG
>CAYNZI010000206.1:0-5480 GCA_964401565.1 uncultured Spongiibacteraceae bacterium | reverse complement strand
ACGATCCCAGACAATCAGCAGACCACCGTAATTTTTATCGACATACTCCGTATTCTGCGCATGATGTACTCGATGATTTGATGGGCTAATTAAAAACCATTCTAAAAATCCTAATTTTGGGATGTGCTGGGTGTGAATCCAAAACTGATAAACAAGATGCCCTGATGCAATGGTCACAAACATGTAAAGTGGAATTCCAAGGAGGAAACACGGCACATAAAAGACCCATGTTGCAAATATACCTGTACCTGTCTGCCGAAGGGCAGTCGATAAGTTATAGTCCTCACTTTGATGATGAACGACATGAGAACCCCAAAATATTTGTCGCTCATGACTAATACGATGGAACCAGTAATAGCAAAAATCGTAAAATAGCACGGCTACAATCCAGTGAACCACTGATTGTTGGTTAAACGAAAACAATGCCCATTGATTCTCAATTTTGGCAAAAACCAAAGCGCCAACGCTGATAAAAACCAATTTGGTAAAGGTACTTAACATACCCAAACTAAGATTATTGACACTATCATTCAGACGATAGGTGTTTTTTTTGCGGAAGAAACCCCAACCCAATTCCAGCATGATCGCTAGTAAAAAAAAGGGCGTAGCGTAGCTCACTATATCCATTGGGTTCTCTATGCGCCGGCTGTTGAAGTGATGTGATCAACCAGTAATTGTACCGATTGTTTTCCGCGATATTCGTTAACATCCAACTTGTAGGCAACGGTAACTGTGGTGGCCTGGGGGTTTGGCCAACACTTCAAATCAACATTAAATGCGATCGCGTCGACTAACTGTTGTTTGTCATCACCGACACCCAATACCATTTTTAAATGTTTCTCGCCGACGATACGTTGCTGTAACAGTGTAAATGTACCGTCAAATAATGGTTCTGGGAAATGCTGTCCCCAGGGGCCGCCGTCGCGAAGTAATTGTGCCAAGTTCAAATTAATGTCCGCAGGAGTCAGCTCACCGTCGCTAAACACAATGGCCTGTAAATCATCTTCTGACAATTGTCTGCGAACCTCTCGATCAAAAGCGGCCTCAAACTCATGGTAATATTGTTTTTCCAGGCTCATTCCGGCGGCCATGGCATGACCGCCAAACTTACTGAGTATATGTGGATGACTGGCGGCAATGGCGTCGAGCGCATCACGAATGTGCAATCCGGGAATCGATCTGGCTGATCCCTTGATGACCCCCTCCTCGTCGCTATCCGCAAAAGCAATAACGGGGCGATGATAACGTTCTTTAATTCTCGATGCTAAAATACCAATTACACCTTGATGCCAGTTACCGTCATACAAACACAAACCAAAGGGTAAACTCCCTTCATCCATATCAATATTTTTAAGCTGACTCAAAGCCTCCTGTTGCATACTGCCTTCAATCGATTTTCTGTCCTGGTTGAGATCGTCCATTTGTTGAGCAATTTCGCCCGCCAAATTTTCATCTTCGGTCATTAAACACTGGATACCCAGTGACATGTCATCCAACCGACCGGCAGCGTTCAGTCGAGGCCCAATAGCAAAACCCAAATCTGCACTGACCAGACGACCTTCATTGCGATTGGCGATATTCAGCAGAGCCTTAATCCCCGGCCGGCTTCTGCCCGCTCTTATACGACGCAAACCCTGGGCAACCAGAATGCGATTATTGTGATCCAAGGGCACGACATCTGCCACCGTACCCAGCGCCACCAAATCAAGATAGTCTGCCATATTAGGCTCGTCGATACTATTGTCTACAAACCAGTTACAGGATCGAAGCCGGGACCGAAGCGTCGTCATCACATAGAAAATAACCCCTACACCGGCCAAATTTTTACTGGGAAATTCACAACCTGGCTGATTGGGGTTAACAATAGCATAAGCCTTAGGCAGCTCACTCCCGGGTAAATGATGATCTGTGACGACCACGTCAATGCCCGCACTATTGGCTTCGTCAACGCCGCCAATACTGGAAATACCGTTGTCGACGGTTATAATCAAGTCAGGAGAAAATTGTTTGGCAACCTCGACAATCTCTGGTGTCAGGCCGTAGCCGTACTCAAAGCGATTTGGCACCAAAAAATCTACATATGTAGCCCCCATCGATCTCAGGGCCATAACGGCCAAGGCACTACTGGTTGCCCCGTCAGCGTCAAAATCACCCACTACCAGAATTCGTTGATGGCCTGAAAGTGCTTCTTGAATTCGATCAACAGCCGTCGATAACCCTTTCAGTGAATCAGGTTTTAACAAGGAGGATAAGTCTGTCTTTATCTGATCGTCAGAATTCACTCCCCTGCTACAGTAAATTTGCTGTAACAGGGGATGAAGATGATCAGAAAAATGACTTGGCAATGAAGCAAGTACACGGCGTTTTATTATTGCTTCCATCGAATAGCACGTCTCTTAAACAAGCCGAATAAAAACCCTTCTCGCCTAAGCGGTTATATTGGCAACCACGAAATCGTGGATGGCAGTAATATCATTATCTAACACCGTACAGCGTTCTTCATTCTGAAGTAAGCCAGCCATATGATGAGGAAGTTCAGGCTCATGAGGATAACCAGCTTTCATAACTGCTTCCGGAAATTTTGCCGGGTGAGCAGTTGCCAGCGTGATCATTGGAATATCGACTCGTCGACGCACTTTTCTCCCTGCTTCAACGCCAATCGCCGAGTGAGGATCCAATAAATAGTCGGCAGCCCCGTAAACATCGGCTATCGTTTGTACGGTTTGCTCATCATCGACATGATAGCTATCAAATAACGCCCGTACTTTGGAAAACGCAGAATCCTTCAACACCACATCTTCAGTCTGGAAACGAGTCATTAAATCACTGATGGCTTCGCCGTCCCGGTCGTAACAATCAAACAACAAACGCTCGAAATTGCTAGATACAACAATATCCATGCTCGGAGAAAGGGTGTGGACTAACTTATGCTTGGTAAAATCATTGCGACTAATACAGCGATGCAAAATATCGTTGGTGTTAGTTGCCACTATCAGCTGATCAATGGGTAAGCCCATTTTTGACACCAAATAGCCCGCATAAATATCACCAAAATTTCCCGTTGGAACTGAAAAAGCGACGGGGCGCAATGGTCCACCAAGGGATAGGGACGCGTAAAAATAGTAGACAATTTGCGCCATTATCCTCGCCCAATTAATCGAATTCACCGCAACTAGTTGGCGATCTTCGGGTAGGAAGCTTTTGTCGTTAAAACTCGCTTTCACCATGGACTGACAATCATCAAAATTGCCTTTAACAGCGATATTGTGAATATTGTCCGCCAGTACCGTGGTCATTTGCCGACGCTGTACTTCTGACACCCGTTGATGGGGATGTAATATAAATATGTCGATGTTTTTACAGCGCTTACAGCCTTGTATCGCCGCGGAGCCAGTATCACCGGATGTAGCTCCCATTATCACTGCTTTCTGCTGACGGCGCTCAAGCACATAATCCAGCAATCGACCAAGTATTTGTAAAGCAAAGTCTTTAAAAGCCAATGTCGGGCCGTGAAACAATTCCAGCACCCATTCGTTCTTATCCAGTTGAACTAACGGTGCTATCGATGGGTGACGAAAATCAACATAAGTATCGTCAATTATCGCCTTTAAATCATCGGCCGGGATTGCACCATCAACGAAAGGCTGAACAATTTTAAAGGCCAGATCGGTGTAGCTTAGCCCTGCCCAGGAAGCAATTTCCTGCTGGGAAAAACTGGGAAGAGTTTCGGGAACATAAAGACCACCATCGGGGGCCAACCCTGTTAACAAAACTTCTTCAAAATTAAGAGCGGGCGATTTCCCGCGAGTGCTGATATATTTCATGTCACTTTACTATCCTGTGCGGCACCAATGCGCCGTTAATTAACGGTAAATATTTTCTGTCAAGATGCCTTTCTACTACTGGTGAGCACCTAACCCAGTGACTCAACTCTTATCCGGGTTACTTCACCACAAATGGAGTCCAGTGCTTCGATTTCTACAATAGCCGATACTAATTGGTTTTCAATTGAACGACTGGTAAGAATAATCAAAGGCACATGAGCCTGCCCCTCCAGTGGTTCCTTCTGAATAATCGCCTCAATACTGATACCCGCATTGGACAATACCTGCGCCACACTGGAGAGCACTCCCGGCTTATCCAACGCTGACATGCGTAAATAGTAGGCCGTCTCGATATCACCAATATCGAGTATCGGTGTATTTTTCAGCGCGTCCAACTGGAACCCCAATGGCGGAACACGATGTCTTGCCTCTGCATCCAATGTGCGGGCCACGTCAATAATATCAGCAACCACAGCCGACGCCGTTGGCTCGGCACCCGCGCCAGGACCATAATATAGCGTTGGTCCAACCGCATCACCTTTAACCAGAACCGCATTCATCACGCCATTTACGTTGGCGATCAATTGTTTCTCCGGGATCATTGTTGGGTGCACACGTAATTCTACCCCCTGAGGGGTTTCCCGAGCCACGCCCAGATGTTTGATTCGATAACCGAGCTCTTCCGCATAGTTAACGTCGTCCGTTGATATTTTAGTAATCCCTTCTGTATAGACTTTTTCGAACTGTAATGGAATACCAAATGCCAGCGACGCCAGAATGACTAACTTGTGCGCGGCGTCAATTCCTTCGACGTCGAAAGTAGGATCAGCTTCTGCATAACCTAGCTGCTGCGCTTCTTCCAAAACATCGCCAAAATCGCGGCCTTTTTCCCGCATCTCGGTAAGAATAAAATTGCCGGTACCGTTAATGATACCAGCCAACCACTCTATGCGGTTGCCAGCCAACCCTTCACGAATGGCTTTGATAATAGGTATTCCACCTGCCACCGCCGCCTCGAATGCCACTGTCACACCTTTTTCACTCGCCGCCGCAAAAATTTCATTGCCGTGCTCAGCAATTAGCGCCTTATTGGCGGTAACCACGTGTTTACCACACTCTATCGCCTTTAACACCAGGTCACGGGCAACGGTGGTGCCACCAATTAGCTCCACCAGAATATCAATGTCAGGATCAGTCGCCACGTCAAAAATGTCGGTACTGATGGTCACGCCATCAATATCCGCCCCACGCCGCGCACCTATATGTGTAATCGTAATGTCACGTCCGGCTCTACCGATAATTTCTGCACTATTACGCTTAAGCACATCAAATGTGCCTTGACCGACTGTTCCCAGACCACAAATACCTACTTTTACCGGGTTCAAACTACCCTCTCCTATATTGAATAAAAACGATGGCAAATTCAGAACGGCATTGTATTTCAGCTGCGCTTACATTGCTACCCAGTGACCTTGTTAGGGGCAAGAACACGGCTCTGTTGCCAAGTTCAATAACACCGAGTTCAATATGAAGACAAACCCAAAACAATTACCTGTTGGTGTGAGCTTCATGATTGAGCTCTGGAACCGAGGGTCAGGCCGGGCACCACCGATCCATAGTCCTGGGCCGTCCCGGCTTCCCTCGTCCGTTCCAGAG
>CAYNZI010000205.1:0-5481 GCA_964401565.1 uncultured Spongiibacteraceae bacterium | reverse complement strand
CTGGCGACAATACCTACCCCGGAAAGAAACGCGGCTAGCGCTATCGCTATTACGGTATAGCGAGCGCCAACAGCCACGTTGACTAACCCCCGAAACCGGATATTGATTAGCTTCTCCATATCGTCAGAAAAACGCTGCTGCTTATCAATAAGCTTTTCTGCCACCGGCTTTGCGTAACCCAGATAATTAAACAGGTATAACACGGTAAACAAAACCACAGCTATCTGTAGATAACTGGGAAAATCCCAGGCGAATTCTGAGATAACAATGGCCGAAATCGGCAACACCATCAGACCAATCTCAGAAACAGGTTTCTCAACATTCTGGTGACCCAAATGGGAAGGCAATATCAATTGCGATTCAATCAGGGAAAATACCAGACAGCTCATAACAACCGATGCAACCACCGTGAAAATTTGCCCCATGGTTCCGGGCCCAAGTATCAACGGGATGAAAGCAACCATTGTGGTCAGCACGCCGAATATAACAGGCACCGAAACTTCCTGCGCGCCACGAATAGACCCTTCTAACAGTGTTTCATGCTTCTGCTGATGGGAATGAATACTCTCTCCCACAACAACCGCGTCATCAACCAAGATACCCAACACCAGAATGAAACCGAACAGGGATATGGCATCGATAGAAAACCCCAGATTTGCCACCAGCGCCAAAGCCCCTAAAAAGGCGATAGGTACACCAGCACTCACCCAGAACGCCAGCCGGGGTCGTAAAAACATCGCCAGTAACAGCAACACCATGAGAAAACCTTGCCGGGCACTGCCCAACAACGTATCCAACCGGTCTTTAAGCATCTTGGAGCCGTCGTTCCACACCGTCAATTCCACACCTTCTGGCAAATGTGAGGATGAGGTCTCTAAATAGGCCTTCACTTTTCGATCGATATCAATAATGTCTTGATCACCAATACGAGAAACCCGAATTAGTGCAGCCGGCTTACCATCAAAACGCAGCAATTGGTCTGTGTCCTGGAAGCCATCGATGACGGTTGCGACATCTTTCAGGTAAAGACGTGCCCCATCAGCCCGAGCGAACAACAACAAATCACCAAACTCGCCACCCCAATAAGCCTGACCTTTGGTGCGTAGCAATATTTCTCCGCCTTTCGTTTTAATGGACCCTCCCGGCAAGTCCAAAGACCGATCTCTTATCGCTTGAGCCACCTCGTCGAATGTTAACCCATGGCGCCTTAGGGATATCTCGGATACTTCGATGGAGACCTCGTAGGGCCGTGTATTCCTTAGCTCAACTTGAGTAACACCGGGCAATGCTGCAATATCATCCCTAACTTGCTGGCCAAGTACCTTAAGCGTTCGCTCATCTTTGGGGCCGGTAAGTGCTATATCCAGTACCGATCTAACGATGGACACAAGTGTGACAATCGGTTTTTCAGTTTCTTCCGGAAATGTGTCTATCGCATCGACGCGACTTTTAACATCATCAAGTGCTTTCGACTCATCAGCATGCTCAAACAATTCAACCTGGACAGAGCAAAGACCTTCATTGGCCGTCGAATTAATCTTCTTAATCCCTTCGATGCCTTCCAGCTCTTCTTCAACACGAATACAAACACCTTGCTCCACCTCCTCCGGTGCAGCTCCCAGATACGGCACGGTAATCGTAATAACCGGCACGACCAAGTCGGGAAAGGACTTTTGCGGCATATTGGATAACGACACAAGACCCGCAAGTATGATTAAAATCATCAAGAGGTTGGCCGCAATATGATTATTGGCAAACCATGCAATGATAGTTTTCATGAAGAAACCGCCTCGGGAATTAGCCGCGAAGACCGGTCATCAGTACTGACTGTCATACCTTGTACAGGTGTATCCATCGGCGAAACACAAATACGCTCCCCTGCTGTCAAACCATGGCTAACATAAATTTCGTCTTCTGTTTCACGCAGAATATCGACCTTTCTAAACTCCAATTTGTTATCGCTATCGACAACAAACACACGGTTATTAGACCGCAAGGCGGAACGAGGAAGTACCACAATATTCTCAACAAACACTCCCAAAATTTCCGCATCGACAAAAAGACCAACAGAAAGGGGCGGTTTACCGTCTATGTGGTTATAAGGCTCAGGCACACGCGCAACGACATAAACCATGCCAGTGCGAGGATCCAACTCCCCCTCGGTTCTAATAATATGTCCCTGCCAGACATGCTTCTCCCCTGCAAAGGTTGCACGGAGATTAACAAGGACCGAATTATCAGTTTCTACTGAACTGTCAGCCTCTGCTGTAAGCGACAATGAAATAAACGCCAATTCTTCATCCTGAATGGGTAAGCGTACTTCAGCAAAATCTGTTGCGTAAATAGTCGCAATTTGACTCCCTCTTTTTACGAACTGACCTATATCGACACGCTCGGTTCTAACACGGCCATCATACGGAGCCGTTAATTGTGTTCGAGCCAAATCTCGTGTCGATTTTGACAGTCTCGCTTTGGCTTCTCTGACACTTGCCTTAGCTATGCTGACTCGATTCATCGCGTCATCTCTCAACGACTCACTGGTTGACTGCTTGCGAGCAAGGTCGAGTTGCCGGGCGTAGGATTTCCCAGCATTCACCCGCTCACTTTCTGCACGCGCCAGCCCTGCTCGTGCCTGTTCGAGTGCCACCTCGTAATCCAAGCGGTCGATCTCAACGAGAACATCTCCCTTTTTGAAAAAACCACCGGATGCCATCGCAGCAGACATGGCCGTGACTCGTCCGTCAACTTCAGATATCAACTCACCTTCGGTTCTTGGCTTTACCGTGCCATGAGTCTTCGACGTAATTTGCACACGCTCAGGCACAACGGCAACAACGCTCACTAACGGAAAGATGCTTTTGGCTGGTCGAGAATCAAGCGTAGGCCCCGTTGAAACTAACAACGCCATATTGCCAATGCCAAACAATACGATAATTATGGGGAGTAATTTCCCTTTCACTGACGATCTCCTGGAGTTTCTGTTCTAAAAAATTGAATAGTGTAGATTCTACCTTACCCACACTATTTCGTGTTCGACATTTTTCAATGAGACCATCTCTACGATTTTCACAATGAGGAATATTCAGGAAACTTGTCCGGCTAGAAAGTGTCGGGGAACTATGGGTTATAAGGCTCTACATGAATCGATATATCGGTTATCCCAAACTCTTGTTCGAGGTGTAATTCAACATCGGTTGCAATTTGATGTGAGTCTTCAAAAGAAAGCCCAGAATCGACGGCAATTACCAGATCAACAGCTTTGTCAGAACCTATCCACCGAGAGCGAACCCTGCTTACCTGACGAATACCGGCAACCTGCTCTACTGACTCTGTCAGTATTTCCGGGGCCAGTGCGAACTGGTCTACCAGTACAGGCGCGGCACTTTGGAACAATTTGAAAGCTAGATATAATATCAGACCGGCTACGGCCATTGCACAGAGCCTATCCAGCCACAGATACCCCGCCGCTGACAATTGCCAACCGACGATAACAACAACCGTCGTCAATACGTCGGCAAAAGTATGACTGGCATCAGCGTGTAAAATGCTTGACTGCAAACGATTGGCCCACTTTCGCTGCCAAACAGTTAACGCGATATTGACACAGAGAACACCGAGCATAATGCCGAAACCCCAGGAAGAATCAGCGATATCTGTCTGTTCGGTATTTATTGCCCGCAGTGCCAACTCAAAGGCAAGCACGACTAGTAATGATGCGAGAAAAAAAACCGCCAACGTCTCGAATTTACGATGCCCGTAAGGATGCTCTCTATCAGCGGGCGCATGCGATATTCGAATCACTGTCCAGGCGATCACATTGTTAATGACATCGGTCAGTGAGTGGATAGCGTCACCAAGTATTGCCAGCGAGCCCGTTGTTAAACCGACCGCTAATTTGGCAACAAACACCAGCAAATTGACTGATCCTTCAATCAACAATATTTGCTGGACTTTGTCGTCCCGACTATCACTATCGCTGCTGTTATTTTCGATGGTCACTCGCCTCACCAAATCACTGTTGTTTTGCCATATTCAATGGACCGCTGCAATTCGGACTGTAACTCTATATCTACCAATACCGGGAACTAGACACCATCATCAAATGGATTGCATGTGGCACTTACGGTAACAAGAAATCATACCAATTCCTATAGCAAAACATGAGAGCGATATTGTTCAAACAACCGTTTGAACAAGTCGACTGCCGCATGCGATACTGATGACGGCTTGAATGTCATGCTAGAAAGCACACGGTTAGAATACTTTTCGCAACAACAAGACAATAACAACAAAAAGGAACAGAACATGGCGAACTACGGTTTTTCTGTCCAAAAAGTAACACCTCATATAGGCGCAATAATTTCCGGGCTTGATCTTACTAAAGATGCCAGCCAAGAAACTGTCGATGAACTGAAGCACGTCCTACTGGACGCAAAAGTTCTGTTCTTTCGCGATCAAGATATTTCACTTGAACAGCATATGTCATTGGCTCGGAATTTTGGCGATCTCGAAGTGCACCCTTTTGCACCCACCCACGAAGATCACCCTGAAGTACTGGTTATCAGTCACGGCAAAGACTCCAAAGGAACTGAAAACTTCTGGCACAGCGATGTAACCTGGCGCAAAGAACCCTCATTGGGCTCAATCTTACGGGCAAAAAAAGTACCAGAAACAGGCGGCGATACGCTGTTTTCAGACATGGTTGCAGCCTATGACAACCTCAGTGATGAGATTAAAGAGAAGGTAGAAGGACGTATCGCCGTACACGATTTTGGACGAGTTTTCGGTCGCAATTTGACCGCAGAAAAGCGGCAAAAAATGAAAGAGCAATACCCACTGTCAGAGCACCCGGTCATCCGGACTCATCCCGAAACGGGAAAAAAGGCTATTTATGTCAATACTGCCTTTACCGACAGCATCAAAGATATGGAAAAAACGGAAAGTGATACCTTGCTAGCCCATTTATATGCGCAAGCGAGTATTCCTGAATACCAGTGCCGATTTCAATGGCAGCCAAATTCCCTCGCTTTTTGGGACAATCGGTCCTGCCAACATTACGCCGTTTCAGATTATTGGCCTAACGTACGGGTAATGGAGAGAGTCACTATCGTCGGCGACAAACCCTATTACACGCCTTAGCACTGGCTCCAACGCGCCTCTGAATCGCTGTTTCGGCGTTTACAAAAACGTCGAATCGGCATCAAGATCAAAACCCACCCGCCCAATCAGCTCATAAGTTTGTGGTGAAACCATCATATGTTGTGTTGCTACATGGGCATCGCGCATTCGTCGTTGCAGTGACGAACTTAGGAATACTGATGAGCCGCCAGCAAGATCGTACATTGAGCGAGTTACATCAGCTCCACGTCGTACTGCATTTATTGCAGCCAAGCGAACATCCGCCCTAATCTCGAGGGGTATCTCCCCCGTGATTGCGCCGCTTCATAAGCTATATTAACGCTATCGAACAGGAAAGCTCGG
>CAYNZI010000204.1:0-5486 GCA_964401565.1 uncultured Spongiibacteraceae bacterium | reverse complement strand
AACTCGGTGTCTGGGTAAGATTGCACTATGTTTACCCCTACCCGCATGTGGATAAAGTTATTCCACTCATGGCCGCGGGGAAAATCCTTCCCTATTTGGATATTCCGTTCCAGCACGCCAGCCCACGCATTTTGAAATTGATGAAACGCCCCGGCAATCAGGAGAAGGTTCTGGAGCGAATTAAAAAATGGCGAACTATTTGTCCGGAGCTCGTTATCCGATCTACCTTTGTGGTCGGCTTTCCCGGGGAGACAGAAGAAGATTTCCAGTTGTTACTGGACTGGTTGCAGGAAGCTCAGCTAGATCGTGTCGGATGCTTTAAGTACTCACCTGTTGAAGGTGCCAAGGCTAATGATCTCCCCGATCATGTTCCTGAAGATATTCAACAACAACGTTGGGAGCGATTTATGGAAGCCCAGCAACACATATCAGCACAGCGCCTGCAGCAACGAATCGGCCAGCAGCTTGAAGTACTCATAGATGAGGTGGACGAACAAGGTGCAGTCGGTCGATGTTACGCTGACGCGCCGGAAATTGACGGCAAAGTCTACCTCGATGACTTTACCGACACGTTTGTTGGCGACGCGTTACTGGTAACGATCACCGGCGCAGACGAATATGATTTGTGGGCAGAGCCTGTGTACGAAGACGATGAAGAGAATCATGGATAAGAAACAGTGAATCTAATTCTTCTGTATGACACGGATTTTATTGCCGAAAAATCCGTAAAGCTTAGCGATGATCGATATCAGCATATTCGCAACATTCATCAATCGAAAATGGGTGATTCCGTAAAAATAGGAAAGCTCAACGGACTAATGGGCACAGGAATCATTCAGTCGATAGATCAGGACGGCGTTGAAATGACGGTAGAATTCTACCAACAACCGCCAGCCAAGTTACCCTTAAAAATCATTTTGGCATTACCGCGACCTAAAATGATCCGCAGGCTATTTCGCTCCATCGCAGAATTGGGCGTCGAAGAGCTCATTGTCATCAATTCATATAAAGTCGAGAAAAGTTTCTGGCTCAGTCCTGCACTGGACGAGCAAAAAATTCAATTCTATCTTGCCTCTGGCCTACAACAAGCCAAAGACACTGTCCTTCCCAAAGTGACATTCAAACGCTTGTTCAAGCCCTTTGTTGAAGATGAACTCCCCGAACTGATAAAAGATTGCCGGGGCTTAATTGCACACCCGGGTATTGGACAACCCTGCCCTCACGCTATTGAGACTCGCTCGGTATTAGCCATCGGTCCAGAGGGTGGCTTTACAGGATACGAAGTAGAAAAATTCCTGGCTGCCGGTTTTGAAGGCATCCATTTAGGAGAGCGTATTCTACGGGTTGAAAATGCATTAACAGCGATCACCAGTAAACTCTATCAGTAAATAGTTAACCACGTTCGTCTCACGAGCAACTCACACCGGTACCACCAATGCCGCAATAGCCGTTCGGATTCTTGGCTAAATACTGCTGATGGTAATCTTCTGCGTAGTAAAACGTCGGTACCGCCAAAACTTCTGTGGTCACTTCAGGGTAACCCGCCGCCAATAAGCGGGTTTGATACGACTGCAAGGATTGTTCTGCAGCACCCATTTGATTATCGTCAAAACAATAAATGCCTGAACGATATTGCGTTCCAACATCATTGCCCTGCCGCATACCCTGAGTGGGGTTGTGATTTTCCCAAAACAAATTGAGTAGCTGTTGATAACTAATTATCTTCGGATCATACACTACCAGCACCACCTCACTGTGCCCCGTTAAGCCACTGCACACTTCCTCATAACTTGGGTTGGGTGTAATTCCGGCTATATAACCAACCGCTGTAGTGTAGACACCCTCACATTGCCAGAATTTGCGCTCAGCTCCCCAGAAGCAGCCAATTCCAAACATCGCTTGCTCCATCTCGGAGGGAAATGGCCCCTTCAACGGGTTCCCATTGACGTAGTGTTGCTCGGGCACCTGCACGGCCTCTGCTCTACCGGGCAGTGCCGCGGATTCGTCTGGCATATGCAGCTTTTGCTCTGCACTTAGTCGTCCAAATAAACTCATCTCATACACTCCAAACTAATGTCGAAAGGGAACTATCCGCTATATTATCGTCGATCGTCATAATTCTGAAATACAATTCAGCTAACGTTGTTACTGATACTAAAAGAAATAGCAGAAGGAAAGCAACGATGAACGTTGAAAATAGCCTAGATGTGAAAAATTTATGCAGCAGGAAGCTGTGGGAAATATTCAGCCAGAGCAAACCCTCTGCTATCGACGTCGTGGATCTCACCAAAATAACCCATGAACTCTTGGTACGGCGTCACAATCTGCAAAAAAACCGATCGTCACATGCAACTATTTCCGCTGTAACCGGCAACGCACCTAGCCTAACGTTTCCCTCCGACAGAAAGAGGATTGTCGCTCTATAACCACTTTAATTCCTATCTAACAATATAGGGATTACAATAGCTGTCCATTTGGCACTTTGTTTTCCTGATAATAATGAGCACAGAAAATCTACCCAAAAACAGCTCTAACAAACAATCTCTTGAACTGTTTTTAAACGCCGCTGACAAGCTTCCCCTGAGGTCCAGCGATAAAAATGCTGACAGCGGTCGCTTACTATTTGCCCTTGATGCAACCGCCAGCCGCCAGCCCAGCTGGGATAAAGCCTGCCAGCTGCAGGGACAAATGTTCAAAGCGACAGATCGGCTGGGTGGCTTGCAACTACAATTATGCTATTACCGTGGTTTCAATGAGTTTCACGCCACTCCGTGGCTGTCCGACAGCCAATCATTATTGCGCATAATGACCGCTGTGCAGTGCCTGGGCGGATTCACTCAACTAGATCGCGTGTTAGCGCACTGCACAAGGGAGCACAATGAAAAACCGATACAAGCCGTTGTGATTATTGGCGATGCCGTGGAAGAAAGTGTCGACAAACTTTGCTCCAAAGCAGGTAAACTGGGCATGTTAGGTGTACCCTTGTTTATGTTTCAAGAAGGGCGCGACACAACCGTTCGCCATTGCTTTCAACAAATGGCCATGTTAAGCAAAGGTGCTTATGCTACCTTTGATGAAAACAGTGCGCATGAGCTCGCTGAACTGCTCGGCGCAGTCGCAACTTTCGCCAGTGGCGGCTATGATGCATTACAACAACTAAAATCCACCGCAGCACAGCGGTTACTGCAACAATTAGAGAGTTGATATCACCTTGCTTGGTCGCCTGATTCTACTGATCGCATTTATACTGGCTGTGCTCACCATTATTCAGCTGCTTAAAAACACACCAAAATCACAGGCAAAAAGCCTTTATTGGAAAGTGGGCCTCAGTGCTACCGCCATCATTTTGATCCTGCTCGCCGCCACCGGTCGTATCCACTGGATTGGCGCAGCCATTGGCGCGATGATACCCATTGTTCGACGATCGATTCCGCTGTTACTTCGGTATTTCCCTCTAGTACAGCAGTATATTCGCACCCAACCCCAACAACGGCCCAGTTCGAATAACACGTCTGAAGTAAAAACGGCCATTCTCGATATGACACTCGATCATGACAGCGACAGACTTCATGGCGAGGTAATTAGCGGGCCATTTTCCGGGCATCAGTTAGACAGCCTCGAACTGGAACAATTACAATCACTAATGAGTTATTGCCACCAACAGGATAAGGACTCAGCCAAATTGCTAATGTCTTATCTCAACCATCGGTTTGGCAACCAGTGGCAAACGAGCCCACCCTCTGGCGGAGATGGCAATTTAACGGAAGATTCTGCCTATGCGGTACTCGGACTACACCGGGGAGCTAGTAAAAAGGACGTAATACAGGCTCATCGGAAAATGATGCAAAAGGTACACCCCGACAGAGGTGGCAGTGACTACCTTGCAGCGCAGATAAATCAAGCCAAAGACATCTTAATCAGCAAACTATCCTAGCCCGGCAAAACAAATCACGTTAAAATTCGCAGATACTATTTACTCTTGGAAACGGCAGATTTTTATTAATGAGCAGTGTATTTGTAGTTAAGAATCAAGACGGTTACTTCGCCACCAAACAGAAAGAATGGGAGTGTGGCCGCGACCCAAAGCTGTTATTTCGAACCGCTCACAAAGATGAAGCCATCAATATGGTATTTGAGCTGAGTTCGAAGGATATTGACCTCAGAGCAGAGGTCATTGTCGTTGAGCTAGATGAGAAAAAGCATCCCGTCGTTGAGGTTAGCGCGCCACTTCTAATACATATTTCGCAACAGCCAACCTGACTTCTTCACTGAGATAATCCTGCGGCGGCATCTCAGGGTAGTCTTCACGCTTCTTGATTGGGCTGGCAATATAGTCGGCGAGACCTTGTGGATTATCCATATAAAGCGCTTGAATAACCTGGATAGGTGGCCCGATCATGCGGCCAGTGTAAGTATGACAACCGGTACATATTCCCATGTAAGTCGTTTTACCCAATTCCGACGCCACTATCTGACGAGGGGGTACGGGTTCTGGTAACAGATAGGTTTCAATACTATCCGTATTGGTGAAATCGCATTCAGCAAAGTCACTAACGCCAACCGTGACATACTGGTGACGATTGATAATACAACTACCCTCACTGGGACCCACACGCACAATATCGGGGTTGCCTTGTTTAAACTCAGTTAACATAACGGCCTTAATAGCATCGACGGTGTCATAGCCATTATTCAACATGAGGTTATTGAGACTCACTCCGCCTGCTACAGACAGCGCGCTAGCTTGAAACCTTTATTGATGGGTGCTGATGATTATTTTTAACGTCTAACCCTAAAAGGGCGCCACAGCTCACCTTTTATTAATAATTCGCTCAACTTTAGTTGCAAAAATGCCAATCTGGCATACATTCTAGGGTAGAGATTCTACTCAATGCATTCTTGTGCGACCTGACTGGATAGAAATAATGAACTACCCTGAAAATGTGGCTACCGCAGCTGGCTATCTGAAGAAGGCGATACCCCACATTGTCGGTCGTAAAGTACCTGCCAACCCTATTAACTATGCGCTTTGGTATAATTACGTCGCCAATCATATTCCAGCACTAAACAAAGCAATAGACGCTATTCTCAGCAGTAATGCCGGCATAACCCCCGAACAGAGCCTGAGTCTCTATTTACAATATGTAGTCAATGAACACGCGCAAAATAGTGAACACGCGGCCAATAATGAACGCGCACTGAAGGACATTACTCAAATAGCCACCAAACTACTGAGTAACCTCAACAATTCAATGTCCGGCACCGAGTCATTTGATCAACAGTTAAATGATAATATCGAGGAAATGCAAGAAGCAAAATCACTGGACCAAATATCTGACATTGTTGACAGTATCATCAGCTCCACTGAATCCATGAAATCTGCTAATCAACAGCATATTTCCGATATGAAAGCCTCGACTGATGAAATTGCGTCACTAAAACATCAGTTGCAACGAGCAGAAAGAGAAGCCACGGTAGACCAGCTA
>CAYNZI010000203.1:0-5490 GCA_964401565.1 uncultured Spongiibacteraceae bacterium | reverse complement strand
AGGCTATCCCGGCACAAATTCGAGCTCGGTTTTTAAATATCATATCAACACACCTCAAAAATAAAGATCACAATAAAATCGCATTTTTTACTGGGCCAAAAACACTCACAACTGCAAACGTCTTCACTCGAAAAACACGTCTAAAGCTGAGTGTCGTGTTTTTGAAAAGAGCAGACCATTAACTCGAGTATACGCACAAGCTAGCTTGCTGGATCTATTTTTATCGGCAAGGCCTCGCTATGCGTTATTCGCGAGAATCAATTCTTCAAAATCGACCAGAGAATTTTTTCCGAAAAACATTTCATTACCAACGAAAAATGTCGGCGAACCAAAGTTCCCGCGCTCTACTGATGCAGAGGTGTTTTCAATTAGTTTAGCTTTTACGTCCGCATCCTGAGCCCGCGTCATTAACTTTTCACCGTCGAGGCCCGCCTCTTTCAACACCGATACAATGATATCAGCCTCATCCATTTTTTTAGGCTCGACCCACATGCCGTGATAGATCGCATTGATATACGCCTCGGAAACCCCTTCAAGTTGCGCGGCAACTGCAGCGCGCATCACCTGCAACGTATTGACAGGGAAAAACGGATTCATCTGAAATTGAGTGATGCCGTGTTTCTTCAAAAAACGGGTCGTTTCGAGAGAGAAGTACTCTGCTTTGTTCTTTATTCCCTGCATTGAAATCATTGGAGACACGTTATTAGTCGCTTTGAAAACACCCCCAAGCAATACCGGAACATAGTCAATTTTCACGCCAGTCCGCGCTTCTATCGCAGGTATAACACAGTGACTCAAATAGGCATTGGGGCTGCCAAAATCAAAATGAAATTCGTAGGTATTCATAGGCTATCTCCATCAATAGAATGTTTTTAAACAATAGTTAGTGTATTCAGAGACCGCTCGACAAACCAAAACATAGCCATGACTCCAATACCGTATGCCGGTAATTTGTTAAGTATCGAATATCTCCCAAAGGGGACGTAGCGGGCAAGAAACAACACCACCAGCATACCGAAAACAATCAGCAACTGACCAACTTCCACCCCTATATTAAACAACAGCAATGCAAGAGCAGCGGCGTCTTGCGGCAATCCTATCTCTGACAACGCACCGGCAAACCCAAATCCGTGCAGTAAACCAAAGACAAAAGTGATCGCCCAAGGGTGCCGCATCATAATACTTGAGTCACCTCTAACAGCGGGGAAAGCGTGGGAATTTCGCTGCACAGCATTGAGTAATTCAACCGCCAGGAACACAATGCTCAGCGCGATAACGGCTTCGATCGACGCCTGTGCTGGCTGGACAACGCCGAAGGTCGCTAAAGCCAGGGTTAAACTGTGAGCCACGGTAAATGACGTTACCACTTTCACGATATTCATCGGTGTACGCACGAGTAGAACCAGACCGATAACAAAAAGAATGTGATCAAAACCCAATAACAAGTGCTCTATACCCATCCAGAAATAGCTCAAGCTGCCAGGCCCTGCTCCCCGGTCGACAATTAGCGCTGAATTCCCGGGCTTAAGCATGGTAGTTTGCGATTGTCCCGTCAGAAATGTGATTTCAACAAACACATCCGCTAGATTGCTATCTAAACCGCTGATGGAAATCGTTTGATCCTGTAATCCGATGACACCACAATCCATTTGCCACCGCTTTACCAATGCCAGCCCTGTGTTCTCACCAAGGCTGCGGCTCACTTCCTGACACACGGAGGGAAATACGGGTTCAATAGGAACAGGACGCCCCTCTCTCAAAGGCTGCTTCCAAACCATCGAATATTCAGTTTTATCATTTAATTCGGTGATTTTTAAATAGGCGGGGCGAATTTCATGAGCATCAATTTTGGCTGCACAGAATGTGCTGACAATCACCAATAGCGCATATAAGCAGACCTGCCTCATTACTCAGCACTCTCACTGACTGAAAACTCGGGCTTCGGGTCGATGGTGACATAATACTGATTTCTAACTGACTGATAATAGTCGGCATTGGCTTGCTGACGTTTGTCATCAACATAATCAGTCAACACTTGTTGGCGAATATCGGCCAACAACGGCGTGACTGACGGCACTCGTCTCAGTAACTTTACCGCATGCCAGCCATAAGCTGAGCGAATAGGCGCCACCCACGTACCCACTGCCGTCTCTTCAATAGTGGCAAGCCGGCCTGCAAATGCAGCACCGAACAGTTCTGAAACCTGAATACGCTCTCTTGCGGCGTATTCCCGCTGCAGCATGAATATATCCCCCAGTTTACGCCAGCTCAAGGCGTCAACCGGCGATGCCTTCAGCAACCGAACGATATCATTAGCCGCTGACTCAGCATCGCTGTCACTACCCTCACCCTTCGTTTCCCCCATCGAGTTATGTCTGTAATATATGTGACGGAAAGAGAATTTTTCCGGAATCTCATACTGCGGTTTATTATCTGCGTAAAAAGCGCTCAATTCCGCTTCAGACGGTTCAGCAATTTCAACTAGCGATTCGGATAGAAATAGATACTTTTGCACCATTCGGCGACGAATAATAATGTCTTCTTCACCCAAGTTTAGCTGCTTTGCCTCGCGATACAAAACCTCTTCGCGAACATACTGGCCAATGATTGAATCCAGCTGCTCATCCGTAGGCTGCTTGGAATACTGCGTTGACCACTGCCCGTGGAGGCGAGCGATATCCATCGCCGACACGATAATATTTTTATCACTGCCGTCGCCATCTTTGATGATAGAAAACACCGCAAAAACCAAACTACCCAATATAAGAAACTGAATGAATGGGTCACGGAAAAAACGGAATGAGATACTGGGCATAAGCTGTTGCTGGCTATCCGGTTAAGAAGTTGAGCGCCCAATCATACGCGATAGACATCCGCTCTGTGGAAACATTTACGATCGAGAAATGCACCTTGTCATCGTCCACAGCTCGGGTTATCGTTGCTCACAACAATAAATAATAAGCTCTCGATAGGCATACGTTACCCAGCCACTACACGCTCGGTAGCTACACACCCAGTAACTACAGAACAACAGAGTCAGGAAGAGTCGCTGTCGTTTTCTCATCATACTGATGCTTTTCTCCCGGAATCGTAAGTCATGAATACCAAAAACTACACGCTATTAAGCGCCATGATGTTTCTGCAGTTTTTTATTTGGGGAGCTTGGTTTGTCACCCTGGGGACTTATTTGTCCACCGCAGGGTTTAGCGGTACTGAAATAGGCTCAGCGTTTTTAATGAACAATATCGGCGCCATCATATCCCCGTTTTTTATCGGCCTGATAGCCGATCGATTTTTTGCCGCTGAAAAAATTATGGCGGTACTACACATTATCGGAGGCTTTGTCCTCTATTACGTATCTGACCTAACTACCGCCGGATCAATCATTTTTGGCCTGCTAATCTACAATGCCTGCTATATGCCAACACTGGCGTTAGCTAACACCATTTCGTTTAACCAGATGGAGTCACCTGACGCGCAATTCCCAAAAGTCAGAATTTGGGGCACTATCGGCTGGATTGTTGCCGGGCTGGCCATATCTTACGGTCTTTCAGCCAGTTACAACGATGTGGAAACAACAGCCATTCCTATGAAAATGGCCGCCATTGCCTCCTTGCTTATGGGGTTGTTCAGCTTCGTTTTGCCCCATACGCCCGCCCAAAACACCGATAGAAAAACCACCATTGGCGACATTCTCGGACTGGACGCGCTAGGCCTTCTGAAGGACCGCTCATTTGCTATTTTTGCCCTCTGTTCACTGCTGATATCAATACCACTAGCGTTTTACTATGCCTTTGCCAATCTCTATTTCAATGAGCTGGGCATGGAGAACGTCGCCGGGAAAATGACCTTTGGGCAAATGTCGGAAGCCGGATTTATGGCGCTGATGCCCTTCTTTTTCCGCAGGTTTGGTGTTAAATGGATGTTATTGATTGGCATGCTGGCCTGGGTCGTTCGCTATGCCTTTTTTGCTGCCGGCGACATGCAAACCGGCGCATGGATGCTTTACGCCGGTATAGTTTTACACGGAATTTGCTACGACTTTTTCTTTGTCACCGGCCAAATCTATGTTGATAGAAAAGCTGACAAATCGATCCGCGCGAGCGCCCAGGGTTTTATTTCTCTCATCACATACGGCGTAGGTTTGGCGATTGGGTCCAGTCTTTCTGGAATTGTCGTCGACCACTTCACTCAAGATGGCGTAAAAGATTGGACTGGGATCTGGATAACACCCTGCCTATTCGCCATATTTGTTGCCATTTTATTTGCGCTGCTGTTTAACGACAGGGAACAAGATACCACCGAACCATTGCAACCGGCCACGTCCTGATCCGTGTCGCGTAAATAGCTGAGACTCACACGATGAAACGATTGCTACCCCTGCTCCTCATACTCATTGCAGGATCAGTTACGTAACAAGAAAACCTAAGAGTGGGTGAAGACGTATTGAATTTTGACCCGGTTCCCGGTGCTTACGAGGGCTGCGTACCACTGTCTGAAATAGATAATGCCTGGACCAACTAATTGGCAGGCAACAATCAATATAGAGGAATGAATCATGGCAAGACTGGATAATAAAGTGGCAATAATAACCGGTGGATCCGGTGGAATTGGCAGAGCGGCGGCGGCCAGATTTCTCGCTGAAGGGGCGAAAATCATGTTAGTCGACATCGATGAAAATGCGCTGCAAACCACGGCCGAAGAACTGGGAAACGGTGTGGCCTACTGTGCTGCCGATGTCACTAAAAATGCCGATAACGCTCGCTTTGTTGAAGCAACAATCCAGAAATTTGGCCGCGTTGATATATTTTTAGCCAACGCCGGCATTGAAGGACAAGTTGCGCCTATTACCGATTATGACGAGGATGTGTTCGATCAAGTCATTGCGGTCAATGTTAAAGGTGTTTGGCTGGGTATCAAGCATGTATTTCCAGTCATGCAAAATAATGGCGGCGGCAGTATTGTCATAACCTCATCAACTGAGGGTGTTCGTGGCGGCATGGGTATTTCAGCCTACACAACTAGCAAGCACGCCGTCATTGGATTAATGAGAGGTATGGCCAAAGAGGGCGCACCGGCCAACATTCGGGTCAACACGGTCAACCCTTGCCCGGTAGAAACAAGAATGATGCGAAGCCTGGAAGAAGGTATTAGCCCTGGTGATAGTAAAGGAGCCCACGATATGATTGCCCAATCGATTCCCTTACAACGCTACGGCCAACCGGAAGATGTCGTCAATATCATGCTATTTTTGGCATCCGACGAAAGCGCCTTTGTTACGGGTAGTGTTTATATGACTGACGGTGGCAGCACCGCATAGACGCACAGACAATAATGACTGATGTAACATTGAACGAATTCTACTAACCCGCCGATGAGAGACGATCGATTATGGCAATGACTTTTTACGATTTTTCCAGAGCACCAAGCCCACGCCGCGCGCGCATTTTATTGGCTGAAAAAGGCATTGATGTAGAAACAGTTTCCATC
>CAYNZI010000202.1:0-5497 GCA_964401565.1 uncultured Spongiibacteraceae bacterium | reverse complement strand
AGCTACGCCGCAATGAACACGTAACATAGCGAGCGGGACTCTTTACTGTACACCCCAACATCTTACTGTAAACCCCAACATCAATACGCACTGATCAGGTTATAACAATGGATGCATTTCAGTACCACGACGGCCAACTCCTTGCCGAAAACGTCCCTCTTGCCGTTATAGCTGAACGCTTTGGCACGCCGACTTATGTCTATTCGCGGGCCTATCTGGAACAGCAATTTCTGTCCTACCAGAACGCACTAGCTGGCCGCCAACATATGATCTGCTATGCCGTTAAAGCCAACTCCAACATTGCCGTACTCAACGTTTTGGCCCGACTCGGCGCGGGTTTTGACATCGTTTCAGGCGGCGAGCTAGAGAGAGTCCTGGCGGCAGGCGGTGACCCTGCCAAAATCGTCTTTTCCGGCGTCGCAAAAACGCCCACAGAAATGCGTCGAGCACTGGAGGTTGGTATTCATTGTTTCAATCTTGAATCAGAGTCTGAACTTGGCGTTCTCCAACAGGTTGCGGCAGACATGGGTGTTTCCGCCAACATATCAATCCGGGTAAATCCTGATGTTGACGCCAATACCCATCCCTATATTTCCACGGGGCTCAAGGAAAACAAATTCGGCATCGATATTGACCGTGCGCCGTTGGTTTATCGCCGGGCCAGGGATCTTAGTCACATCAACATTATTGGTGTCGATTGCCATATTGGCTCTCAATTAGTCGACACCACGCCCTTTCTCGACGCCCTCGACAGGCTTCTGACATTGATCGATACACTGGCGGGCGATGGTATCAATATCAGCCACCTGGATTTGGGGGGAGGCCTCGGTGTTTGTTATACCGATGAACAGCCGCCTTCACCGGCCGAATATATTGCAAAAGTATTGGAGCATATTGGCGATAGGAACATTACGCTGGCCTTTGAGCCTGGGCGCTCAATCTGCGCCAATGCCGGCATTCTGCTGACCAAGGTCGAATACTTAAAGTGTAATCCCGAGAAGAATTTTGCCGTTATTGACGCCGCCATGAACGACATGATTCGACCGGCTTTATACCAGGCATGGATGAGAATCGAAGCGGTTTGCCCCCGCGAAAACGAACCAATTAAAAGCTGGGATATAGTTGGCCCTGTTTGCGAAACCGGTGATTTTCTGGGCAAAGATCGACCGCTAGCACTTCAAGAAGGGGATTTATTATCAGTTTCCTCGGCTGGAGCCTATGGATTTACCATGAGTTCCAACTACAATAGCCGAGTACGCGCTGCAGAAATCATGGTGGATGGCGACAAAGTCCACTTGATTCGTGCGCGCGAATCTGTCGCTGACCTGATGCAGGGTGAAGCGCTGCTTCCATAGCTCCCCTATTCGGGGGCTGAAGAATCCGGCCCCTCCCATCACGCATCGTCAATTAACGCGCTACCGGCGAAGCGCATAGTGGGAAACTCCAATGTTATTACGTTTCACAAAAATGCACGGTTTGGGCAATGATTTTGTTGTTCTTGACCTAGTGACTCAGCGCTTCAACCTGCAACCCGAGCATGTCCGCAAGTTGGCAGATCGCCATTTCGGTATTGGTTGCGACCAGCTGCTTGTCGTAGAAACGCCAACCCAGCCTGACGTTGACTTCCGCTATCGTATATACAATTGCGACGGCAATGAAGTTGAGCAATGTGGCAATGGCGCTCGCTGCTTCGCTAAGTTTGTACGGGACAAAAAGCTCTCCGGTAAAAATAGAATTCGCGTCGAAACCAACACCGGCATCATCGAACTGTCCGTCACTGAAGACCGACAGATCCGTGTCAATATGGGCAAGCCAATATTGGAACCGGTTAATATACCTTTTGTCGCCAGCAGCCAAGCGAATATCTACCCTATTATTGTCGACAATAAAGAAATTCTAATAGGCGCCGTCTCCATGGGCAATCCCCATGCGGTGATCTTAGTCGATGATATCGAAACAGCGCCCGTAGCAACACTGGGGCCTGCTATCGAGTGCCTTCCTGACTTTCCGCAACGAGTGAATGTTGGATTTATGCAAGTACTGAGTCGCAAGGAAATAAACTTGCGTGTATTCGAACGCGGTGTTGGTGAAACTCTGGCCTGTGGCAGCGGTGCATGCGCGGCAATGGTGTCAGGGCAATTGCAAGGGCTGTTAGACCAGCGAATTACCGCCAATCTCTCAGGTGGCAGTCTGACATTGGAGTGGCGTGGAGAGAGTCATCCCGTTATGATGACAGGCCCTGCAAACAATGTGTTTGAAGGACAGATAACGATATAAGTGAATCTCATTTACCCGATTCACGGTGTGATAAACGGTGGGGATTCCCATCCACGGGGCATAGAAACCAATGGCAGAGTTAGTCGAACATAACAGCGATCGGGACATTACCGAAGAAGACGTTGCTCAATACCTGAAGAGCCATTCGGGATTTTTTCTCAAGCGCGATGACTTACTGTTAAAGTTGACACTGGCCCATGACAGTGGGCAAGCGGTATCCCTATTAGAGCGGCAAGTGACATTACTGAGAGAGCGCAATGGTGATATGCGCAGCCGCCTGAGCGGACTGTTAGAGAGCGCTAAAAATAACGATCATCTTTTCGAGAAAACCAAGCAATTGGTGTTGGCACTTATCGACGCCCAAAACCCCGACGCCATTGTTAATACGTTTAACCGCAGTTTACTCAGTGATTTTGTCGTTGACTTTTCGTCGGTTACACTCTTCGGCAACCCCGAACAGCATCGCTCCATCGTGTCGCGGATGGTGCCAGTAGACGACGCCTATGCCAAAATTCCCGGGCTCTTGAAAAGTAACGGAACCACCTCTGGCGTGTTGCGCCCGGAAGAATTACAGTTTTTGTTTTCCGAACAGGCAACACAGATCGGTTCTGCTGCAGTGGTATCGTTGAGTCATACCAAACCACTAGGCGTGCTGGCCATCGGCAGCAAGGATCCCAATCATTTTAGCGCCGGTATGGGAACACTATTTTTAGATTATATTGCCGAAGTCCTCAATCGAATATTACCGCAACACCTCCAGCCCTGATCCAACGTTCCGTCGGAGCCAAACATGAGCAGCGACGATAAATGGCAGCCCCCCATTGATAGTTTTTTGACCTATCAAGAAGTAGCACGCCAATTATCTCCACATACATTGAGTAATTATCGCAGGGATCTGGAAAGGTTCGCCGACTACTGCCGCCACAAAGCAATTGTTGATCATCACCATGTACACAATAGCGACGTACGCCAATGGGTAGCCTTGCTCCACCGCAACGGTCTTGCCGGCGCCAGTTTACGGCGCTTACTATCGTCTCTTCGCAGCTTCTATAAATACAGCAACAAGCAAGGCGGCGACCATAACCCCGCTATTGGCGTGAAAGCTCCCAGAGGCGAAAAGAGATTGCCAAAAACTCTGGATGTCGACAGTATGCAACAGTTTCTGTCTATTGATGGTGACGACTGGCTTACCGTACGGGATCGAGCGATTCTGGAATTATTTTACTCATCGGGGTTGCGGCTTTCTGAACTGGTTGATGTGGATACTGATGACATTGACCTGCAAAATGGTCTCATTACCGTTACCGGTAAAGGTAGGAAAACACGGACGTTACCCGTGGGTAGTCTCGCCATATCAGCGCTGGAAAACTGGTTTAACGTTCGCGACGATGGCCGACCGATCGACAATGCAACCTTTGTTTCGGCCAGAGGAACCCGGCTTGGACAGCGGGCGATTCAACAACGGCTTAAAAAATACAGCTTACAACAAGGCCTCGGACAGAAAATTCACCCCCATATGTTGCGCCATTCATTCGCCAGTCATATGCTGGAGTCCAGTGGCGATTTGCGAGCGGTGCAAGAGTTACTGGGGCATGCAAATATCACAACAACACAAGTTTACACGCATTTGGACTTTCAACATTTAGCAAAAGTATACGACACAGCTCACCCCCGAGCGGGACGAAGAAAACCCAAAGAGCATACCTCGTAGTGATAATGTCAGAATATTTCTCTCCACCATTTAGCGCTAGCCGATAAACATTATGGAAACGGTAATGAAACCCAAGCCAATTAGCGTAGTTACATTTGATCTCGACGATACGTTGTGGGCGGTGCGGCCGGTACTGCTAAACGCTGAAGATATTGTTTTCGATTGGCTTGAGGCGTTTGCGCCGAAGCTTACCGATCGATTCACTGTTAAAAGTTTTATGAAATGGCGCTGGAGTATCTATGCGAACTATCCTGAGCTGTCTCACCAGATCTCCCAATTGCGAACTATCGCTGTGCAGCTAGCTCTTGAAGAATCTGGCTATTCGCCCCATGAGGCAAAAGTACTTGCCGACCAGGCATTTGAAATTTTCATAGAAGCTCGCCACCAGGTAGTACCTTTTGAAGCGGCTATACCGATGCTGGAAAAATTACAGCAACAGTACACGCTAGGTGTTTTAACCAATGGCAATGCCGATATATTTCGTCTAGCTATGGGACAATTTTTTGAATTTTCATTCACCGCAGAACAACTCAATGCCAGCAAGCCTTTGCCAGAACCCTTTTTGGCGGCGCAGAAACATGCCGCCGTTAATGCCTGTGAAATTGTTCATGTGGGTGACAGTATTGAACACGACGTTATTGGGGCTCTGAACGCAGGGTTGCATGCCATCTGGTTCAACCCCGACAACAAAGATGTTCCTGTCGACGTATTAACAGGAAAACACGGGGTTTTTCACCAAGTCCAATGCCTGTCGGACATACCAGCCATTATTGATTCTATCGACAAATCCCAGCCACGCCGTCAGTCGACGTCCAGTTAAAGCAGGTTTACGCATGGAGAACCGTAACCACGAATTCGATTTTTTCCTAAAGCAATCAACGGACTACAAACCCACAGTAGCCATTAGCAGCTGTCTTATTGGCAGGCCTGTTCGATACGATGGCACAGGGAAATTGCTGACAACAGCGAGCTATCTCACTGACAAGTTAACCTTGATTGAAGTTTGCCCGGAAGTCGGGGCAGGCATGTCTGTATCTCGACCACCAATCCAGTTTGGAAGTGGGTTACAAGCCCACAACGTTCAAAAACGAATGCCCTGGCTACCACTGAGAGAAGAAACTGACCTGGAAACGACCCACCGCTGCCGGCAATTTATTCTGCAGTGTCGAGTGTATCGTGATCTTAGAATAGCCAGCGAGACAGTGTCTCTTCCAACCCTTCACCAACACTATCTGCCGCTGATCAACACCATGGATACACCCTCGCAAAACGAATTGCAACAATGGCAGCGTAAAGAAAATAAAGAACAGTATTGGGCGGTATTTATGATGGCTATAAGCCGGAAACTGGATTCAGTTAACTCATAACCATTATGATAATCCCTTAACGCGCTGTTTAAATAGCGTCTTCGTTAGTTTCGCCGGTACGAATGCGTACAATATGCTCAAGAGAGGCGACAAATATTTTGCCATCGCCAATCTTACCGGTGTTTGCTGCGCTACTGATTGC
>CAYNZI010000201.1:0-5502 GCA_964401565.1 uncultured Spongiibacteraceae bacterium | reverse complement strand
CAAGTACCGATGTGGTTATTCACAACGGTAAAATCATGTCTACCTTTTGGCAGTGCGGTGATGGCTATTTACTGGACCCTTACACATTAGAACAATTTGGCACACAGAGCTGGGCGCCGGTAGATGGTATTTCAGCGCACCCCAAGGTTGATGAAAACACTGGCGAGTTATTGTTTTTCAATTATTCCAAATATCCGCCTTATCAGCACTACGGCGTGGTTGATAGTAACAATAAGTTAATTCACTACACTCCCGTGCCATTGCCCGGGCCGCGTTTGCCTCATGATATGGCCTTCACCAAAAATTATTCCATATTGGTCGACCTGCCAATGTTTTGGGACCCTGAATTAATTCCAGAAAATAGTTACCAGGTTCACTATCACCCGGAAATGCCAACCCGTTTTGCGATTCTTCCTCGTTTTGGAAATGAAGAAGACATTATGTGGTTTGAAGCAAAATCCACTTTTGTATTGCATTGGATGAACGCCTACGAAGATGGCGACGAAATTATTCTCGACGGTTACTTTCAGGATCAACCCAACCCGCCGCCTATCGCGGGTTTACCCGTTGGCCCAGGCAAGTTAATGGCCAATATTGATTTATCATCGCTACAAACTAAATTGCACCGCTGGCGTTTCAACCTCAAAACAGGCGAAGTCAACGAACAGCATTTGGACGAGCGGGTATTGGAGTTCGGCAGTTTTAATCAAACGTACGCAGGAATAAAAAACCGCTTTAACTACAGTGTTTGGAACAAGCCTGGATGGTTTCTTTTCTCGGGTATTGTGAAACATGACTATGAGACCGGCGAGTCGTGGAGCTTGGAATTTGGTGACGATCGTTATGGCAGCGAATCACCGTTTTCGCCGCTGATAAATTCCAAAGATGAGTACGATGTATACCTGATAAGTTTTATCACTGATATGAAAGAAAACCGGTCTGAATGCGTATTAATAGATGCCAAGGACATTGAGGCGGGGCCCGTATGTCGCATCATATTACCCCATAGAATCAGTAGTGGTACTCACGCGTGCTGGGGCAATGGCGATGAAATTCGCGCAACTCAAAGCACATAGAATAACGATGTAAATGTTCTACATTTGTCGTGGCAATGACAGGCAGCGGTGTCTATTGCCGATAAAACTACACATTCAGAGTGAATTATGAATCATCAGCGCATATATATATTAGGTGGCCATCAAACCGATTTTTCACGCAATTGGGACAGGGAAGGACAAACCCTGTTTGATGCATTCTCTGACACCATGCACAAGGGTTTAGAAAATAGTCGGTTAGATGCGAGCGACGTGCAAGTGGGCCACGTGGGTAACTTTGTTAGCGATCTATTTTGTGGGCAAGCTTTATTAGGGGGTTTTTTTGGTCACGTCGATCCGAAGTTGGCATATTTACCTGCGTCGCGTCATGAGGCCGCATGTGCGTCTGGTTCGATGGCAATTTTATCAGCCATGACTGATTTAGAGTCTGGCCGCTATGATTTGGCCTGCGTAATGGGTATAGAAATGATGCGTAATGTTTCTGGTAAACAGGCCGCTGAAAACTTGCGGGCCGCGGCCTGGGCGGACAAAGAATGGCAGCATCAACCTTTCGTATGGCCCTGCGCATTTGATGATTTAATGACGGTGTATCAACAAAAATATGGCCTGGATGCGCAGCATGTCAGGGCGATATCGCAAAAAAACTTTGAAAATGGAAAACGTAACCCCAATGCCCAAAGTCGTGGCTGGACGTTTTCCGAAAAAAGTTTTACTAATGATGAACAAGCCAATCCGAGTGTGAGTGGCAACATTCACAGACAGGACTGTGGGCAGGTAAGTGACGGTGCCGCCGTAGTATTCTTAGCCACAGAAAAGCGGGCTAAACGTTACGCGCAGCAACACAACTTGTCCATTGATGATATTCCCTATATTAAAGGGTGGGGGCATATCAATTCTCCTATGTTGATGGCCGAAAAATTGAAACTGTCTGAAGATGATGGCTTTGTTTTCCCTCACGTTAATATGCTGTTTCAGCAAACGTTAAAACGTGCGGGTTTGGACAGCCTCGATCAAATAGACGGCATGGAGGTGCATGACTGCTTTAACATTACTGAATACATGATTTTGGATCACGCGGGTTTGTGCAAGCCCGGTGAGGTTTGGCAGTCCATCGAAGCGGGCGTGTTTGACCATGGCGGCAAGTTGCCAGTAAATGCCAGTGGCGGTCTAATTGGTTTGGGTCATCCTGTTGGCGCCACTGGTATTCGTATGTTGCTGGACTGTTATAAACAAGTGAGCGGAATCGCAGGTGAATATCAAATTGATAACGCCCGCGACATGATGACATTTAACTTAGGCGGCAGCGCTACTACCTGTGCCAGCTTTATAGTGAGTCGATAATGTATAGAGTATTAGCGCTCGGGAAGAATTACCTGATTGCCGCGATTTCGAACGAACACGTTCTTGGCGATGGTGTTGTAGGCATGGCCGTCGGGAATATGGCTAAGGCCTGCGCAAAAAATCTACTTAGCCGGTATTTCTCAGGCCGGCTGCGATACCGCCAATAGACACCATCAGTGCCTGTTCAAGATCACGCTTCAAGTCAGAGTTGTCTGAGTCATCGAGTTTTCTTAAGCGACGCATAACCTCAACCTGAGTAATGTTGAGAGGGTCGACGTATGGATTACGCAGTTCGATTGAGCGTTTTAGATTGGGCATTTTTTCCAGTAACGGTTTATTGCTGATTGTCTCCAGAACAGATTCTGCTTGCTTGATACCAGCGCGTAACTCGTTGCCCAAAGAGCTTTGGGAAGTGTCTTCCAGTAAGCGTTGTTCGTAATAGGCCGCTACCCGTTCTTCGGTTTTGGCGAGTACCATTTCTTGCATGTCGAGTAACATGCCAAAAAATGTCCAGTCCCGCGCCATTTCCTGGAGCTGTTCAAGGTTTCCGTGTTTTAACTGAGAGGCCAGTGCCTTTCCTGTGCCAAGCCATGCCGGTAACATTAAACGCATTTGTGTCCAGGCAAAAACCCAGGGAATAGCTCGCAAACTTTCCACGCCGCCGGTTGCTTTTCGTTTCGCTGGACGGCTGCCAAGTGCGAGCCGGCGTAATTCTTGTTCTGGTGTTACAGCGCGAAAGTAAGGTACGAAACGTTCATCGTGATGCACAATACGTCGGTATTCCTCGACCGATTCTTCTGATAGCGCTTGCATCATATTCCGCCAACTGTCCTTCGGTGGGGCTGGCGGCGCAAGAGTGGCTTCCAGTGTTCCGGAGGTGTATAACTCGATATTTTCCAGTGCGATTTCTCGCAAGCCGAATTTAAACTGGATCATCTCGCCCTGTTCGGTAACGCGAACGGTGCCTTTAATAGTGCCTGGTGGTTGCGACAGCAGAGCCGCGTGTGCCGGACCACCACCGCGACTCGCAGAACCACCGCGCCCATGGAATAAAGTTAAATGTACGCCGTGACGTTCGCAGACTTTGCTCAAGTCTTCCTGTGCAATGTATTGGCCCCAAGACGCCGCAAAAAAACCGGCATCTTTGGTTGAGTCGGAGTATCCGATCATCACTTCCTGCTGTCCGCAAATATCGTTTTTATACCACTCTAGTGAAATAAGGCGATCGATTGAATGTGCCGCTCCAGTGAGGTCGTCGAGAGTTTCGAACAGAGGAACAATACGTTGGGGCGTTTTACAGCCCGCTTCTTTTTGCAATAGGCGTACGGCGAGTACGTCTGAAGGGTGTGTCGCCATAGAGATGATATAGGCCCCCAATGCAGATGCCGGTTGTTTGGCAAGCACCTTAAAGGTGCGAAGAATTTCAGCGGTTTCATGTGTCGCGGGGAAATCGGTTGGAATGAGTGGCCTTTTGTTTTGTAACTCTGCCAACAGAAAGTGCACTTTGTCCTCTTCAGACCAGTCGTTATAACTGCCCAGTTCGAGGTATTCGGTAATCTCATTAAAAACGTCGGCGTGACGAGAAGACTCTTGACGAATATCCAAACGCAACAGCGTTAAGCCGAAACAGGCCACGCGCCGAATAATATTGATTAGACTGCCTTCGGCGATTTCCTGCATTCCACAGTCGAGTAATGACTGATAAATAATGTTCAGGGGTTGTAATAGATCGTCATCGTTTAGATAGATAGGTCCGGTAAAATTTTCACCTTCAAGTTTCTTTTCCGCCCACAGACGCGTGTTGGCTAAACGTGTTCGAACTTCACGAAGAATTTCACGGTAGGGTTCCTTGTGTTCGCCCACCAGCGCTCGAATGGTAGCGTTGCAATCTCCCATGGAGAGATCTTCCCGTAATTCATGGATATCTTTTTCCAGCAAGTGTGCGGCTTCCCAGCGCGCTAACAGGAGTACTTCTTCGGTTACCTCAGCGGTAACGTTAGGGTTGCCGTCTCGATCTCCTCCCATCCACGAAGCAAAACGCAGAGGAACCGCATCTAGCGGAAGTCGCTGCCCGGTATGAGTCAACAATTGTTCATCCAGATTTCTCAAAAACTCTGGCAGTGCCTCCCAGAGAGTTGATTCGATGGTAGCAAATCCCCACTTGGCTTCATCGACAGGAGACGGCTGATGACGGCGTATTTCATCAGTATGCCAGCTTGCTATGATACGACGGCGTAACCGCCTTAGCTGTGATAGTCGGTCTGCCGGCGTAAGGTCGTTGGAATCCAGGCGCTTTAGTATGTATGCAATGTCATGATGTTTGCGTAGCAACGTTCGACGGCTAACCTCAGTAGGGTGAGCGGTTAGAACTAGCTCCACACTCATTGACGCGATTGTTTTATAGAGTTCGTCACTTGAAACACCGCTTTCGCGCAGGCGCGGTAAGAGCTCTGCCAGTGTGCCAAGTGCCGGGCTAAGGTCAGGATTTTGCGCTGAGCTGCGGCGTACGCGCACTCGATGGTGTTGTTCTGCGATATTGGCGTAGTTTAAAAAATGGGTAAAAGCTCTCGCGACTGGAACCAGTTGTGAGTCTTCGAGGCTATTCATGACATCAATTAGTGGCTGCCAGTCGTGGCTTTGGCGCGCTTGTTTTGCCAGGCCGCGTATTTCCTCGACTTTGAGATAAACGTCTTCACCCACTTGTTCGCGTACCGTATTCCCTAAAATTTCACCTAACAGGCGTACATCGTTACGCAGTGGTAATTGAATGTCCGTGGTCATTTCCTGATTCCCTTGATGATTCCCGGTTACCCATCGTGTTGTTGATCGAATACATAGCACGCCGCTGGTAACGAAACAATTGTTCCCTTTATAGCTGATCCGTTCCTATTAATCCATCTATCAACAATCCATCATCTAGGCATTAGTGGCACAGGGTTTAGTTGCCTTAGTCACGCCAGCCGAACTAAGCGGAAAGAATAGTGTAAAGCGCGCGTGGTGGTGGCCAATGGTCTGCGTCCATTGTCGATCGAGGCACATGACGATATTGTTCTCCCGACTAAACCGTTAGGTCAAGTCAGGAACGGGCAGAGAGTGCGAGTATTTT
>CAYNZI010000200.1:0-5518 GCA_964401565.1 uncultured Spongiibacteraceae bacterium | reverse complement strand
AGTTGAAACCAGCCTGGAATCTGTATCGTTCCACTGGCCACTGAGATCCGTCACTTGGTCGACGCTGATCCGTTCGACCTTGGGCTGACTGCTACACGCAGCGAGAAAAATGATAAGCAACACGGGTGTCAATAAAACTTTCATAACAGTTCTCATTAGTATTTTCTTTATTGCATGGAGTCAAAGATATTGTCAGCTTCTTGATCAATATATTTTTTCAACCGAGCATCCATATCTACCGCAGTAGCGGCGACTGTTTTAAACTTCTTCATATCCAACTCCGCCAAGCTATAAACAATACCGGTTTTTGTGTCCTGCCAGCGAGCAATAATTTCAACCCCGATCAAATCTAGCTTTGTGCTATTTTTGATCAACCGGCTGACAACCTGCTCATTGATCGTTTCCGACGCATCAGACACAGCACCGCTGTAATCTTTTGCCACCACATTCATAAAGGAGCTGAAAATTTGCGCAACTTCAGCGCGTGCTCTATTGTCCGCCGTCGATTTTTGCAGTGAGGCATCATTCATCGCAGGTGCTGACCCTATGCCACGAAAAAAACGCTTATCGTCGCCCTTTAGCGCTTGTTTGCCTTCGTTGACCCAATCCGGCGCACCATTGATCGCGAGATCACTTTCAACCACCGTACGTGAGGCGCAGGCGACAAATGTCAAACTGAAAAGCGTCACAAGAAGAACTTTTAATATCTGAGAAGCGTGCTTGACCATTAGATAACCCTGCTATTTGCGACAATTAGTTGCATTATACGGCTGTGAGAGAGCAATTTGAGCCTGCCAGAGTATAAGGCCTGATTGATTCAATACAAGACGATCTCTCATCGTTATACACTATGATAGCAGTCAGTAAATGAATACTTCCTGAACAAGTCATTGACTGCGCTACGTGAGCTGTCTATAAATCGTACAAACTCGCCATTTGCTGATAATCAATACCGGAGACTTGGCTCACCCAAGCATTGACTTGTACGTGTTGCGGATTGAGTTTTCCACAGCGCAGCACACTCTCACCGCCATCACTCTGAGAGATCTGGGTTTCGCAATACTCTGTCTTCCAAACCTCTTGCATAGCAGCGAGAAAATCTGCATTTAACCTTTTCATCTGCTGATTGAAAATCGGACTCAAATTTAGAAACTCGGGATTAAGAGGAGTGAGACCCGCGCCTGGGAAGTTTTCTGTATGAAAAGTGGTGGTATTATTTTTGACGACATTTGCGCGTCGAGATACTGGCTGGTTTAACAGTTGTGCCCGATAAACGATATCGACCTTGAAGGTCTCACGAAAAACCCTGGCGATATAGGCATAAATTTGCTCCTCCTCAATCACTGCTCTGATTTCCTTGCCCGCTTCATCTTTTCTAATGACTGTCTTGTTAACGGTATATATTTTTCTACGCCTTTCGTTTTTGGCACTGCGGCGATAACGCACCTGCCCACTGACGTCGACAGACAAGGTGCGACTACCTTTAGGCGCGTACCAGATAGATTGTCTAAAAGCGCCCTGTAGCTGGTTAAGCTGCGCCTCTAAATTGGCGTCTTGACGCTCGCCATCGCCCGTAAAATGCCTGACAGCGACCGCAGGGTGCAAACTAGAAAAACGCGTAACATCGGTTTTATCCACATTTAAATGAACATCCTGACCCCAGGCAGAGCAGTATTTTTGAGTGTACGCCGCCAGAAAAAAACGCTGCCCGCTGACCGTTTTCGCTAACATCAGGCAGCGCTGCTTGCCCTTTTTCTTCGCGATATGGTCATATTCGGTGAGCAGCGGCCCTATCTCCGTCGTCACTATCAGTTGCCGGTAGGCATATTTGTGCCAGCGATATCGGTCGGGAAACTCCTCGTTAGCCAGCCTTTTGCCTTCTGCACGCAGCCAGCTTCTGGCATAACCTGTCTCTTCGCTGAGCGTTGAGGAGATGGCTCCTTGCAGCTCAGTATTCCACGCTTGCCGATGACGCAAAAGCTGTTCAAGTTTTTGCGTAGCGCCAGGCATGTTGGCGGCGAGCCGCAACATACGCACGTCTATCAGACCGCGATCCAGTATCTTGTAGCGTGCACGACTAAGCCCCAGATGAGCGTCAACATTATCAGGGCTTTTGTTTAGCGCTCTCTGGTAGAACCCCGCTGCTTCCTCATAAAGACCCTGCTCATATAGCTTGTCGCCCTTGCCAACGAGCCCACTGCAACTCGTCACAAGCCCCATCAACAAAACCAAAACCAACAATTTATGCATAAGATCCTGACTTAGATTTCATTTTCATGTCCAAAAGCACTCGATTGTATAGATAAGACTAACGCCTCTGATTATTACGGGGCCTGCCGCTCTCATTGTTTATAACTCAATCAAACTCCGCGCAGACATTAGCTTGTGCCGCGGCAATTCTTGCCACAGGTACCCGGAAGGGACTGCAAGAGACATAGTCCAAGCCAAGGTCGTGGCAGAATTTTATCGAACGCGGGTCACCGCCATGCTCCCCACAGATACCGTATTTAATGCCTTTTTTACTAGCCCGGCTCTCCGTAATAGCGATCTCCATCAAACGACCTACCGCGCGCTGATCTAGCGAGACAAAAGGGTCACTCTCAACGAGCTTTTTCTCCAGGTATTGCGGCAAAAATTTACCGACATCATCGCGCGAGAACCCATAAGTCATCTGGGTTAAGTCATTGGTGCCAAAACTCATAAATTCCACTTCTGGTGCTAACCTGTCAGCCCCTAGTGTCGCACGAGGTGTCTCCATCATAGTGCCGACTTTATAAGGAATGGAGATATGCTTCTCGCGTAATACCTTTTGAATACCGCTGTCGATAATCTTATTAATCAGGCGAATTTCACGCACATTGACCACCAGAGGTATCATAATCTCCGGGAAAGGTTTGTAGCCTTGTTCGGTGGCCGTCACTGCGGCGCTGATAATCGCCTCTACCTGCATCTCGGTAATTTCCGGATAGACTACCGATAGGCGACAACCGCGAAATCCCAACATCGGGTTTACTTCGGCAAGGCTTTCAATACGGCTGTGAATTTGAGCGACGGGTTTACCTAAGCGCACAGCGAGCGTTTCAATCTCTTCATCGGTGTGAGGCAAAAACTCATGCAGCGGCGGATCTAATAGGCGAATGGTCACCGGCAGCCCATCCATGATGGTAAATAAAGCCAGCATGTCGTCGTGTTGAAAAGTTAACAGTTTGTCGAGGTACTGTTGACGCTCTTGTGTGTCTTCGGCCAGTATCATGCCGCGCATAATATCGATACGATCTGCTTCAAAAAACATGTGTTCAGTGCGACATAAACCGATACCCTCTGCACCTAACTCTAACGCCTTAGCGGCATCAGCTGGAGTTTCGGCATTGGCACGTACTTTTAAGCGACGGTGCTTATCGGCCCAAGACAGCAGGGTTTGGAAATCGTCACTACTGCTTGCTTCTATTTTAGGAATGTCGCCTAACATCACGTCGGCAGCACTGCCATCCAAAGTGATGATTTCGCCACGCTTGATGACATGGCCATCGGCCGTGGTGATTGTACCCGCCTGGGCATCGACTGTTAGGCTACCACAGGCGGTGATAGCGCAAACCCCC
This sequence comes from uncultured Spongiibacteraceae bacterium, assembly GCA_964401565.1. GTDB lineage: Bacteria > Pseudomonadota > Gammaproteobacteria > Pseudomonadales > Dasaniaceae > Oceanicoccus. Next base: position 1,919 of record CAYNZI010000200.1, on the reverse strand, counting down.
ATGCCTCGGGCTACAACAGCGGCGTGGGAGGTCATGCCACCCAGTACTGTGAGAATACCGGCCGCGACTTTCATGCCGTGAATATCTTCGGGGGTAGTTTCTCGGCGCACCATAATGACCGAAACACCCGTTTTGCTGACTTCCACTGCCTCGTCGGCTGAGAACACCACTTGGCCTGTTGCCCCACCAGGGCTGGCCGGTAGCCCTGTGGCAATAATGTCGCGTTTGGCGGAGGGATCGATCATTGGGTGCAAGAAGGCCTCAACGTGCTCGGGGGATACCCGCATCAGCGCTTCTTTTTCTGTGATGAGTTCCTCTCGAACCATCTCGACCGCAATCTTTACTGAAGCGCGACCCGTGCGTTTACCGCTGCGAGTCTGCAGCATATAGAAACGCCCCTCCTGCACGGTAAATTCGATATCCTGCATGTCGCGGTAGTGCTTTTCTAACAATCGTTGTGTGCTAAATAGCTCGTCATAAACGGCGGGCAATTTGGCTTGTAGGTTCTCGAGTGATTCGGGGGTACGGATGCCCGCCACCACGTCTTCACCGGCGGCATTAAATAGAAATTCACCAAAAAAACGATGCTCGCCCGTAGCGGGATTGCGGGTAAAAGCCACACCGGAGCCCGAGTCGTCACCGAAATTACCGAATACCATCGCCTGTACATTAACTGCAGTACCTAAGCTATCGGGGATATTGCTCATCTCTCGGTAGAAATTGGCCCGCGGTGTATACCAGGACAAAAATACCGCCTCGACCGCCAACTTGAGCTGCACAAACGGGTCCTGCGGGAAATCGGTAAAGCTCTTGTACGTGACAATAACCGCCTGCCAGTCTTCAGCCGTCATATCGACGTCGTCAACTTTATTGTGCTCAGATTTATAGTCTTCGATTACCGTTTCAAACTGGTGGCCGTCAACGCCTTGCACTACATCGGCGAACATTTGGATAAAACGCCGGTAGCTATCATAGGCAAAACGAGGGTTTCCGGTTTTTTTCGCCAGGCCTTCGGTAATCTCATCGTTGAGACCCAAGTTCAAAATAGTATTCATCATACCGGGCATAGAGACCGCCGCACCTGAGCGGACTGAGAATAACAGCGGATTTTCCGGGTCGCCAAAACGTGCGCCCATTTTCTTTTCAACAATATCGAGGGCAACCCGGTACTCCTGTTCTAGCAGAGAAGGCAGCTGGTTGCCGTTGTCAAAAAACTCTCGACAGGTGGGCGTGGTGATCGTAAAACCGAAAGGAACCGGCAGGCCTAGGACCGTCATTTCACAAAGATTGGCACCTTTACCACCGAGCAAGTCCCGGTCATCTTTACCACCTTCACTGAATAAATAAACACGCTTGGCCATAAAACATCCTCGACAAAAGTTTCAGTATAGAAGAATAAACGCCCTTTTGCGCCCAATTTACTAACCAAATATCTGCTATGGGAGTGCGTTCGGATGACCCCAAACCCCAGACCCCATCCTTGAGCCCTTGAAAAATTCCTGCTGACAACTATTGATAGGCTTGGGCGCAGCATTGCAGTTAAGATAGGCACGTGAAACTCCATCCCTCCAAACTAGGCAACACTATGAAATACGGCGCCGCATTATTGCTGACGCTCACCGCTATCACGCTTACTGGCTGCGAAAGCGACGTGCAAGAGCTGCGGTTCTATCCTCAGGAATTCAGACAACTGGACACCGCGGCCATGAAGTCTATCTTCGAGCAAGGCTCCGGAGTTATATTGAACCCGGTACGGCTTGACCCTTCCATTCCATCTCTGGAAGCTCTGACTTCGAACAAGGCAGATCTATCATTGGTTGAAAACACCGCGCCGTTTGAGCCTGGCGTACGAGTGGTAATGCCTATTTATCGCAGCGTCCTGCACCTGCTGGCACGGCAAGATCGAACAAAGATCGATC
>CAYNZI010000199.1:0-5534 GCA_964401565.1 uncultured Spongiibacteraceae bacterium | reverse complement strand
TAACACTTTCTATTCACCATGGGAGAAAGAACGATGACAACCATGTTATTAGACCCGACCGCGGAAACTTCTGCGGCGACAAGACCGAGACTGAAACGTCCTCTCGATCTAACAGGATTGACCGTTGGCTTAATGGATATATCCAAGCCACGTGGAGATATTTTCCTCAATCGTATTGAAACACTGCTGAAGGATCGAGACATTCAGGTAAAACGGTTTATCAAACCGACGTTTACCCGCGTAGCGCCAACAGACCTAAAACAAGAAATCGCAGGCGAAGTTGACCTGATTGTTGAAGGACTGGCTGACTGAGGCTCTTGCACGTCGTGTTGTATACATGACCTGACAGATCTCGAAAGCCGAGGCATTCCCGGTGTTGGCGTTGCATCATCGGCTTTTACAAAAGCCGCCGATATACAAAAAGAAGCATTGGGCTCAGCAACAGATATGATTTTTGTTCCTCATCCTATTCAGGATAGAACCGATGAAGAAATGATGGCTTTAGCCGATCAGGCTATTGAGAAGATCATTGAACGATTAACCACGTAATCGCTATTCGTCGATAACAGGGTGTGACCTGACGGTTCACCCTACGCGCTCGATAATCCCAATCTGCGCAACGCAGGTAACAGATAATCCCTGCGCCGCCTCCACTAAACGCAAAAAGTGCCTATTACAGGGGTAGCCCGGATCCGTCATTAGCATACCGTCTCCGGGATTTACCAAAAGGGCCGAAATCAGCAACAGTGCGCCCGAGGCTCCCAATCCTACGGGGGTCAACATACACCACTTTTACGACTGAAGCCAAGCAACCATTGAGGGATATAGGTAGCACTAAAGTCATTAATCTGGTATGTTCGGCGGTTTCCAATTGATTGCCATTCGTATACTGCGAATGTAATGCAATGAAGGGATCGATCAGGGAAGATTTCCGCGCTATTGATCCAGGTCGAATAACTGCAAATGCTGGGAAACCGGTAACAAGTGAGAACGAGTAATGCCCAAGAAAAAACAGGCTCAGGCAAGCAATTTTAAGAACTTCACTCCTTATAAGCAAAAAAAAGGTGAGGAGTATATGAGCGAACCGCAGCGAGAGCATTTTCGCGGGATTTTGCTATCTTGGAAATCAGTGTTAATGGAAGAAGTTGACCGAACTGTGTCTCACATGAAAGACGAAGCCGCCAATTTTCCAGACCCTGCGGACAGGGCAACTCAGGAAGAAGAATTTAGCCTCGAGTTGCGTACACGCGATAGAGAGCGGAAACTGATCAAGAAAATAGACGGAACTATCGATCTAATCGACGCAGATGATTATGGTTACTGTGAAGTCTGCGGTGTAGAAATAGGTATTCAACGGCTGGAAGCTCGCCCGACTGCCAGCCAGTGTATCGACTGCAAAACGCTGGACGAAATCAAAGAGAAGCAACAGATGGGCTAGCGTTAATGGCCTGCAATTGTAGAATGCGAAAGCGAACAACATCGCCGATAATCCACATGACCCATCATCGCCCTGTCCAGTGACAAACTACCGAGGACGGTTTGCCCCATCTCCTACCGGGCTGCTACATGCCGGCTCGTTAATAGGCGCGCTGGCAAGCTATCTGGACGCGAAATCAAACGGCGGCCAATGGCTATTACGAATGGAAGACCTGGATCCTCCACGGGAAATACTCGGAGCAGCAGACGCCATTTTAGCGTCCCTGCAAGCTCACGGATTACAGTGGGATGAAGAACCTATGTGGCAAAGCCGTCGTCACTCCGCTTATCAATCCATCATTGATCACCTATTAGAGAGTGGCCATGCATATTACTGCACCTGCTCTCGCAGCAAGCTTCGCGCTAGCGACGGAATTTACCCCGGACACTGTAGAGGACATCGGCAGCAACCCAACAAAGACGCCTCCATCCGCCTTTGTATGGCCGACGGCAGTATTCAGATAGAAGACTGCATACAGGGTCGCTATTGCCAGAACCCCGCCACCGCTTTTGGCGACTTCGTTTTGCGGAGAAAAGACTTACTCTACGCCTATCAATTGGCCGTAGTAGCAGACGACGCAAAACAGAATATTACCCATGTTATTCGTGGGTCAGATATACTGGAATCTACCCCGAGGCAGATTTATCTGCAAAAACTACTCGGCTACAAAACCCCGCACTATGCCCATATACCGGTCATAACCAATGCACTTGGGCAAAAACTCAGCAAACAAACCTTTGCAAAATCGTTAGAAAACAACAAGGCAACTGACAACCTACTGACAGCATTGGCCCTCCTGCAGCAATCATTGCCGCCAATAGAAATCCAGGCATCTGTTACCGACATTCTGAAATGGGCGACCGAACACTGGTCGCTAAGCGCTATACCCAGAATACCTGCCATTGCCGAACGCAATTAATTCACCACGTCACACCAGATACCGAAAGGCCACCCCGCTAAGACACCGCCAAAACAGTCTGTTTTGCAACTGAACACCAGCTTGCGTACTATCCCTTCTTATCACTCGCCACTCAGCATATAAACATCATGAATATTAGCCCTTCGCTATTACTGCTAATGCTCGTGCTCGTCGTATTCTCACCCATCATTCAGGACTGGGTAACTCAAGGCGGGACGAACTGGTATCGGCCATATCTAGTATGGCTTTCGACAATCCTGTTTGCTTGGTGGAGCACCCGCCGCAACCAAAGAAAATTGTCAGCCAATAAAGATCGAGAGCTGTAACTCAATGACCTTTGAACTTTCGCATTTATTCCTGATTGGTTTTGGCTACCTACTGATACTATTCGGCATCGCTCATAGTGCCGACCGCGGCTGGATTCCCGAGCGACTCATACGCCACCCTCTTACGTACGTATTATCACTCGGCGTATTCGCCAGTGCCTGGACAATCTACGGGATTGTCGAGTTCGCTCATGAGTATGGTTATGGATTTCTTTCTTACTATTTGGGCGTAGCCGGTGCCTTTATTTTTTTGCCATTACTGCTACAACCCATTCTCAGAATTACCCGCAACTACCTACATAGCTCACTCGCCGATGTTTTGACCTTTCGCTACCGCACCCAGTGGGCCGGCTCGCTCGTTACTGTATTTATGCTGCTTGCCGTGTGGCCGCTACTAGCGCTGCAGATACAAGCCGTAGCGGACAGCATCTTGTTTCTAGTCGGAGAGAACGGCGACACTATCACTAAAAAGAATCAACATAACGAGCTGGCTTTTATTTTTTGCGTAGCGCTGTGTGCATTCACTGTCTCCTTCGGCTCAAAACACCTTACAGCACATCAGCGCCATAACGGGCTGGTCGCAGCGATTGCCTTTAGCTCAGTAATAAAGTTACTAGCCATACTGGTTGCCGGAGGCGTTGCAATATATGCCGTTTTTGGTGGTCCTGGTGGATTAGATTTGTGGCTAAAGGCCAATCCGCACATTGTTTCTCTTCTTAACGAACCCATTCAAGATGACTCTTCCCGCACACTGTTACTCATATTTTTTTCGTCGGCTGTCGCCATGCCACATCTCTTCCACATGATTTTCGCTGAAAACCCCACTATCAAAGCACTACAAACAGCTAGCTGGGGGATGCCTCTTTTTCTTTTCCTAATGAGCTTACCCATCCTCCCCATCCTCTGGGCTGGAATAAAGCTGGATGCCGCGCTGCCGACGGAATATTTCACCCTCGCACTCGGCATCGAACTCGAATCCAGACCGCTAGCCATTCTGATTTACCTGGGCGGCCTGTCCGCCGCCAGTGGCGCTGTTGTTGTCATCACCTTGGCATTAGCCTCAATGTGTCTCAAGCATTTGATCTTGCCGATTTATCGCCCAAGCACCGATCGAAATATCTATCGCTGGCTTCTATGGGTTCGTCGCATTTTAATTATTATTATCATTCTTAGCGGCTACTTATTTTATCGTTTTATTGCCGGCAACGAAGCCTTATCCCAGCTTGGATTATCGGCTTTTATTGCTGCCATGCAGTTCTTACCCGGTGTATTGGCAGCACTATATTGGCAAAGTGCCAATCGCCAAGGTTTTATCGCCGGATTAGTTACCGGATTTTCTATTTGGCTGATCGCATTGATGCTACCTATCATCAGCAGTTTTGATCCCAGATATTTCGGAAAAATATACTTCAACCTCAACCCTGATGAAATATGGAGCGCTGTTGCCATTGCATCAATAGGCATGAATGTTTTGGTCTTTGGCCTGGTGTCACTTCTCACAACAACATCCGAAGATGAAAAGGACGCGGCAGAAGTTTGTGCAACCGATGATTTGAATCGGCCAGCCCGACGGATACTGGGCGTCCAAAACCCACAGCAAATGAAAGATCAGCTAACCATCGCGCTAGGGTCTTATACCGCTCAAAGGGAAGTAACCAGGGCACTCAACGAGATGCAATTGCCCGATGACGAAAATCGCCCGTTTGCGCTACGTCGTCTCCGTTATCGACTGGAAGCCAATCTTTCGGGGTTGCTGGGACCATCCGTCGCCAATGACATGATTAACCAATTGCTTCCGTACATAAACAATACTAACAGTGACGATAGTGAAGACATCAGCCTGATCGAAGTACAACTGGAGACGTACAAGACCCATTTGACGGGTCTTGCCGCCGACCTCGACAACTTGAGGCGCTATCATCGAAAAACACTCCAAGACCTCCCCGTAGGCGTGTGTTCGCTCGGCCAAGATGGTGAAATCCTTATGTGGAACCATGCAATCGCCGCATTGACGGGCATCAACACCTTTGACGTGATTGGCTCGCGACTGCTAAGCCTTCCCGCACCGTGGGGGAAGCTACTCAATGACTTTCTTGACATGCAGCAGCCCCATTTGTACAAACAACACATAGAAATCGATAATAGTAACTACTGGCTCAACCTCCATAAAACCACGACAGGCGCGGCGAGTGAGCCCACTGATGGGCGAGTTATCGTACTGGAAGACATTACCGACGTGCAGATGCTGGAAGATGAACTCATGCACAGCGAAAGACTCGCGTCCATCGGCAGGCTTGCCGCGGGTGTTGCCCATGAGATCGGAAACCCAATAACGGGAATAGCCTGCCTCGCTCAGAATTTACGCTACGATACTGACAACCCAGAGAGCCTCGAAACAGCCAAGGAAATTCTTGTACAAACCGGCCGAGTATCAAAAATAGTGCAAACGCTGGTCAACTTCTCTCACGCTGGCACGGAGGATAGTCACCACGAGCTAGAATCGGTGCACTTAAAATCCTGCATAGATGAAGCCATTCATTTGCTGCACCTCAACAAAGAAGCAAAAACAATCAGTTTTGAAAACCACTGCCCCGGAAGTGTTTACATTCTTGGTGACACACAGCGATTACTGCAAGTTTTCGTCAATTTACTCAGCAATGCCCGAGATGCCAGCCCGGAATTCAGCCCTATTTCAATTGACAGTAAAGTACTGAACGAGCGGGTTTTTATCACCATTACCGATACCGGTAGCGGCATTGAAAAAGAACATCAAGAACAACAACAAAAAGAAGAACAAGAAAAAAGAACACCA
>CAYNZI010000198.1:0-5539 GCA_964401565.1 uncultured Spongiibacteraceae bacterium | reverse complement strand
TAGCACGATGGTAGAGGAGCAGGCCGGGTACTGCCGAGGAATATTAAAGGCCAGGCCGAGGGAGTGGAAGAGACAGCGAAGCGCTTTAAGGCTCTGGAATGGACGAGGGAAGCCGGGACGGCCCAGGACTATGGATCGGTGGTGCCCGGCCTGATCCTCGGTTCAGAAGAACTCAACCGTGAGGTTTGCCTGAACTGCTAATCGAACTATACCCCGATCGCGTGCGACCCCGTTTTTCTTTGCACTATAAGCCCCTTGAAATTGTTACCACGCGCCCCCATATCCGCTATGTCTTGAGGGTGATGATACCGGTACAACAACCGATTACTCTTAACTATTGAATACCAGATGGCAGGAGAAACGAAGTAATGACGACAGCAACGAAAAAAGAAACGCTAGGCTTCCAGACTGAGGCAAAGCAATTACTGCAGTTAATGATTCACTCTCTTTATAGTAATAAAGAAATATTCCTGCGGGAGCTAATATCTAACGCTTCTGATGCCGCTGACAAGTTGCGCTTCGAAGCCTTGGCCGACAGTTCGTTGTACGAAAATGATCCTGATTTGAAGATAACCATTACTTTTGACAAAGATGCCAAAACACTCAGTATTTCGGATAATGGTATCGGCATGTCAAAAGACGACGTCATTTCGCACTTGGGAACGATAGCAAAATCAGGCACGGCTGACTTTTTAGGTAAGTTGAGTGGCGACCAGCAAAAAGACTCACAGTTGATTGGTCAATTCGGAGTGGGATTTTACTCCTCTTTTATTGTCGCTGATAAAGTCGAGGTACTGACCCGTCGCGCTGGATTGGAGCCTTCTGAAGGCGTTCACTGGGAGTCTGAAGGTGAGGCTGACTTTAGTGTCGAAAGTATAGAGAAAGCAGACCGCGGTACGACTATCATTCTTCACTTGAGAGAAGACAGCACAGATTTCGCCGATAACTGGCGCATTCGATCGGTAGTTAAGAAGTATTCTGATCATATTGCTATACCGGTATTAATGGAAAAACAATCAACGCCTGAATATGACGAGGAAGGTAAAGAAAAACCGGTTGAAGAAAATACGACGCCAGAATTTGAGCCGGTTAACGATGCGACTGCATTGTGGACTCGGTCGAGAAGTGACGTCACAGATGAAGAGTACATAGAATTTTATAAGCACGTTTCTCACGATTTTGAAGATCCATTGAGCTGGAGCCACAACAAAGTAGAAGGCAAGCTGGAATACAACAGTTTGTTATATGTACCGAAGAAAGCACCTTTTGACATGTGGAATCGCGAAGCAAATCGCGGACTTAAGCTGTATGTTCAGCGCACGTTTATCATGGATGATGCGGAACAGTTCTTGCCGTTGTATCTGCGCTTTATTAAAGGTGTCATTGATTCCAATGATCTGTCTTTGAATGTTTCCCGGGAAATTCTTCAGCAAGATCCCGCCGTGGATTCAATGAAAAGCGCCGTTACCAAGCGGGTATTGGACATGTTGTCAAAAATCGCTAAAAAGGATACTGAAAAATATCAAACATTCTGGGATCAGTTTGGCCAGGTTTTAAAAGAGGGGCCGGCAGAGGATTTTTCCAATAAGGAAAAGATTGCCAAGTTACTTCGGTTTGCATCTACCCATACAAATTCCGATGTCCAGTGCAATTCGTTGGAAGATTATGTCGGTCGAATGAAAGAAGGGCAGGACAAGATTTATTATGTTGCGGCTGAAAACTTTACCACAGGAAGTAATAGCCCCCATTTAGAAGTTTTCCGCAAGAAGGACATTGAAGTACTAGTCTTCTATGATCGTATCGACGAATGGTTGATGGGACATATGATGGACTTTGACGGCAAGCAATTTCAAGATGTCGGCAAAGGGGAGTTGAACCTTGGTGATTTGGAAGGTGAGGACGATAAAAAAGAAAAGGAAAAGCTTGAGTCAGAAAACAAAGATCTGATCGAGCGTGTAAAAAAGGTTTTGGGAGAAAAAATTGAGTCGGTTCGGGTGACCAATCGCCTGACAGATTCACCAGCATGTTTAGTGGTTGGCGAAGATGATATGGGCGCCCAGATGCGTCGTATTATGGAACAGGCCGGCCAGGCAATGCCTGAGAGCAAACCTATTCTCGAATTGAATCCTGAACATTTATTGGTGAAAAAATTGGATCAGGAAAGCGATGAAGATCGTTTTGCGGATTTGGTTGATATTTTGTTTGATCAGTCAACATTGGCAGAGGGTGGGCAGTTGGACGATCCCGCGGCGTATGTTCACCGGTTGAATAAGTTGATTCTCGATTTGAGTAAATAATAGAGCGACATTGATTGCTCGATTAAAATGTCATTGATAATGTGATTGTCTGAAGTGGAGTGTCCTGTCGCGAGGCCTCCACACATTTATGACTATGCGATGGAAACCTCAGATTTAAAGGCCAGCACACAATGACCAAACACCATCATATTGTCGTGCTTGGCGGAGGTAGTTTTGGAACTACCATTGCCAATATTATGGCCGACAACGGCCATCACGTATGTTTGTGGTTGCGTAATTCAGCTCGTGCTGATGAAATTAATCGCGATCATGTTAATAGCGCGTATTTACCGGATTATTCTCTCAATCCGAACCTCAAAGCCAGTACCGACTTGAAAGACGCTGTCACCGGTTGTGATATCATTTTTATGGCCGTTCCGAGTAAGTCTTCGAGAGAAGTCGCAAGTGAGGTATCGGCGTATCTTACCGACAAAGTCATTGTGGTGAGTACAACAAAAGGCATTGAGCACGACGGTTTCAAAATGATGAGCGAGGTCTTGTCAGAGGAGCTTCCCAACGCCAGGATAGGTGTTCTCAGTGGCCCGAATCTGGCCAGTGAGATTGCTGCCAAACAGCTCACCGCGACCGTTATCGCGAGCCGTGATGAAGATCTTAACGCCACCGTACAAGCTTTGTTACGTTCCGGAACTTTTCGTGTTTATGCCAGCTCTGATGTATTGGGCGTAGAGCTTGGCGGCGCGTTGAAGAATGTGTACGCGATAATGGCGGGTATGGCGGCGGCTATGGGTATTGGGCAAAATACTATCAGCATGTTGATGACGCGAAGTTTGGCTGAAATGAGTCGTTTTGCTGTTGAGAAGGGTGCTGACCCTATGACGTTCTTAGGCTTGTCAGGAGTCGGTGACTTGATCGCTACCTGCATGTCTCCGCTCAGTAGAAACTATCGTGTCGGCTTTGAGTTAGGCAAGGGTAGAGAGCTGGAAGACATTATCGCTGACCTCGGCCAAGTGGCTGAGGGTGTGAATACGTTAAAGTTACTTAAGCAACAGGCTGAAGACTTGAATATATATATGCCGCTGGTAAATGGTCTCTACGACATCATTTATACGCCTAAAACGATTGCTGACGTTATTGGAACTTTAATGTTTGCAGAGCAGAGTCGAGATGTTGAATTTACAGTAAAGTAAACGGGGGCGTAATGAATATTGTGATTATGCGCCATGGCGAGGCAGAAACTAACGCCGATAGTGACGAGGGTCGAAACTTGACCGACTACGGTCGAATTCAGGCAGGCTTGGCTGGTGAATGTTTGCGGCGTGGGTCACTGGTGTTTGATCGGGTGTGGGTTAGCCCGTACTCGCGGGCAATGCAAACGGCTGATGCTTTTTTGCAATCGTACTCAGACATTCCTACCCATCGAGAAACGACATCTCTTCTGATACCTGATGCTTCGCCTGCGCAGATCGCCGATCGTATTGCCGAAACGCCCGATTGCAATGTGCTAATCGTAAGTCATCAGCCCTTAGTGAGTGCGCTGGTTGGTATTTTGGAAAAAGCAGATGCCCGGATGGGGCCGCCAATGTCTCCCGCAAGTATGGCATTGCTCACGGCAGAGACTATTTTGGCCGGTTGTTGTCGATTACAGTGGGTGAAACACGCACCCTATGATTTGCAGTCTTAGCGGACGTTAACCAGTGACAAAAATTCAGCCCGGGTTTTGTCATTATCACGAAAGCAGCCTAGTAACGAAGATGTGCGCATAACAGAGTTTTGTTTTTCAACGCCTCGCATCATCATGCACATGTGCTTTGCTTCAATAATGACACCGACACCTGCGGCGCCAGTAATATCCATAACAGACTTTGCTATTTGCGTTGTCAGGCTTTCCTGGATTTGCAGGCGACGAGCAAACATGTCGACAATTCTCGCGACCTTTGAGAGACCTAAAACTTTTCCTCCTGGAATGTACGCCACGTGGCACTTGCCGATAAATGGCAGAACATGGTGTTCGCACATAGAATAAAGCTCGATATCCGAAACAAGTATCATTTCACTGGCATCTGATTCAAAGAGAGCTCCATTGACAATATCTTCAACCGTCTGCTGGTAACCGTGCGTGAGAAACTGCATCGCTTTGGCGGCGCGCTTAGGCGTATCCAACAATCCGTTTCGGTTCAGGTCTTCACCAATACCATCAATAATAGTGGCGTAAGCACGTTCCATTGCCTCGGTCTTGTCGTCACGGATATTTTCTTTCTTGCTTGTAGTCGTAGGTTGGCCCACATTGGCTCCAGATTCAGTTAAGGATAGGGTCTAGCCAGTTCGGGGATAGTACCAGATCGCTGGCTTCAAAAGAAAGTACGCTGTTAGTATTAAATTGGATTAAAGAACAGGTAAAATGGTTGTTTTCAGCATGTTAGTGATGACGCGCATATAGATTCCGACTATTTGTTTGGGAGAAGTGTTTCGTCTATTGCTGACCTCACAGAATGATCTTACTGGATACTCTATGGACGCCAATGCTCCCGTACATGAACAACTGACGACATTGAGAGACTATGTTCGGTGGGCCGTATCCCGGTTTCACCGGGGAAATGTATACTTTGGTCACGGCACTGATAATGCGCTGGACGAAGCGATGGCGTTGGTGTTGTTTAGTGTGGGTATACCCTTGGGGAGTGAAAACGAATTACTGGACGCTACGTTGACCCTTCCGGAAAGGATAGCGGTGTTAGCGTTGATCGAAAGGCGGGTTCAGGAGCGTATACCGCTCCCTTATCTCACGGGTGAAGCTTGGTTCGCCGGTTTGCTATTTAAGGTAGATCACCGTGTTCTCATTCCGCGGTCTCCGATAGGAGAGTTAATTGAGGCAGGTTTCGAGCCATGGCTTCAACATCAATCCGTTTCCGGGATTCTTGATCTGTGTAGCGGCGGTGGTTGTATTGGTATTGCCTGCGCGCACTATTTCGAAGAAGCACATGTGGATCTGGTGGACCTATCGGCTGAAGCGCTGCAGGTTGCCGCTGAGAACATTCAGCGGTTTGAGTTGCCACATCGCGTATCGGCTATTGAATCGGACTTATTTACGGCACTAGCGGGGCGTAAATACCAGCTTATTGTTACTAATCCTCCCTACGTCGACCAGGTTGATCTTGAGTCTATGCCGCCAGAATATCATCACGAGCCAGTGTTGGCGCTGGGCTCGGGCGACGACGGTCTCGACATAACCCGACGAATTTTGCAGCAATCGGCAGATTACCTGACCGAAGATGGCATATTGG
>CAYNZI010000197.1:0-5550 GCA_964401565.1 uncultured Spongiibacteraceae bacterium | reverse complement strand
CGGTTCAGTTTACGGCGAGTACGTTTTAACGTTCATTTTTATCACCTTACTGGCGGCCGGTATGAGCACGTTGGACGGAATACTGGTTTCACTGTCGGCTATGGTGGTCAACGACATTGTTGAACCTCTATCCGGCAATCGTTTTGACGGACTGGTACTTTCGCGCTGGGTACTGGTCAGCGTTGGCATCACCGCTCTGCTGATCGCCTGGAATCCTCCGGAACTGATAGGTCTATTTGCCCAGAAAGGTGTTTATGGTCTGGCGGCGGCCTCTCTGGTACCGTTACTATTCGGCGTACTGGTCAGGGGCTCAATACCCCTCTGGATTGTCGGTGGTGCTGCCTTTCTCGGACTGTCCATTCACCTGTGGCTGAATCTCTATATTGGCATTGCCAACCCCGCCGTTTCTGCTAGCTATGCCATTATAATTTCACTGCTATTTGCCAGTATCAGCCTATTAATCAATCGCCGTAATCGTCCACAACTAGAAATTTCAGAGCCGATCTGATTGACAGGGCTTGACCTTTCAACGATCGCTGAATAGACTAAACATTAAATTCAACGATCGTTGAATTTAATGTTTAGATTGTTCAGTGTCTCCCTGTTGCATCTTTGGGGGCGGAGCTTTAGCGCCCCCCGCTTTTTTAAGGCCTATTATGTTTAGTGGTTTTGATTCACAAGCTCCTCTACTACCTGAAATTTTGGCGCTGCACGGCAAATGGCATGCTGAGAGGGAAGCAGTAATCTGTGGCGATACTCGTTTGACTTGGGCCAAGTTCAGCCAAGGCAATCACCAACTCGCCCACGGACTAATCGGCCAAGGGATTCAACCGGGGGACCGTATCGGCATCGTGATGTCAAATGGCATACCGATGCTGCAAACCATGATGGCAGTGATGGCGGCAGGTGCCGTTGCTGTGCCCATCAACTTGTCGGTCCCCGACGAAGCCATTGTCAGCATGATGAAAGATGCCGGCGTTATCGCCCTGATAGCGACCAAAGACCAACAAATACGCATCGATCATCTGCGGCCAGAAATGCCCACCTCCCTAACGCTCTTTATTAGCGAGACCGAAATTGACCACCGCTGGTACAGTCTAACGGAATTAATGGCCAAGCAACCGGCTACCCTACCCACCATCGAAATTGCGGCCGACAGCCCCCTGAATATTATCTACAGTTCCGGCACCACCGGCTTACCCAAAGGTATTGTTCACAGCCATCGCGGACGCCGTGACTGGGCTTATGATCTCTGTATAGCACTGCGCTACCATGGTTGTGCGAAAACATTGTTAACCATCGGTCTCTATTCCAATATTTCCTGGGTCGCCATGCTTTGTACCCTGCTATCTGGCGGCACCTTATTTATCCACAAAGGTTTTAATACCAACGCTTTTCTCGACACTGTCGAACGCGAAAAAATCAGTCATACCGCCATGGTACCGATTCAGTTTCAACGAATTATTGAACAACAAAAAATCACAGCCACTGACCTGTCCTCAATGCAGGCCATGATGAGTTGCGGCTCTCCGCTGCACGCCGATCTAAAGCAAGCCATTTTCGAGACCTTTGGCTGCGGTATTGTCGAACTGTACGGACTGACCGAAGGAATCATTACCACTCTCGACCCAGAGTATGCCGAAGGCCGTTGGGCTTCAGTCGGCAAACCATTATTGGGCACAGATATTGCGATAATTGGTGAAGACGATAAACCCCTCGACCAGGGCCAAGCGGGGGAGATCGTGTCGCGAGGACGGATCACCATGAGCGGATACCTTAACCGTGAAACGGCCAATGAAGAAGCCTGTTATTACGATAGCCAGGGCAAACAATGGCTGCGCTCAGGGGACATTGGTTATCTTGATCCGCAGGGTTATCTTTTTATTGTCGATCGGAAAAAAGACATGATTATTTCCGGCGGACAAAATATATTTCCACAGGACATCGAAGCCATTCTAGTGCAACACCCTGCGATCAACGATGTCGCGGTGATCGGCGCCAAAAGTGACCGCTGGGGCGAAACCCCCATCGCTCTGATCGTACCGGAGACGGACAGCCAGGAAACAGAATCCAGCTTACTAGCCTGGGCCAATCAGCGGCTGGGGAAACAACAGCGACTGGCCGAAACATTCTTTACCGAAATGTTACCCAGAAACCCCAACGGGAAAATTCTCAAACGTGAATTACGGTTACAATATGGAGAGAAAAACTACGGTTGATGGTTTGCCACAGGACTATCCCGGCCGCGATGAAATTTCGCGCTACGCAGGGGATTACCTCTGCGTCTCACCGCAGACCCGTTATAGCGACCCAACAACGTAAACCAAACACAACGACAGATCCGCACCCTCCCCCTCCCCGGCAGCCAGAAACTGTCAATAAGAACTTGACTTCTCAACGGTTGTTGAATATCTTTCATTTCAATTTCAACGGGTGCTGAAAAAGCGTGACGCGTTGAGCCATCTCTGAGCCAAACGGCCAGATCGATGTCTTCAACAGTCACCGCAGGGGGTCACTCGCTGCACGTGGAATCTTACGCGCATTAAATCTGGCGAGAGTAATAATACTAATAAGTTTAAACATAGGTGCACTATGATAATTCAAAAAAAACCAAAAACGGCTCTCGGCCATTATCGCGGTTAGCAGTGTTGCAACCTTGAACTCAGGTCTAGCCTTAGGCCAGGATAGCAGCAATACCGCTCTGGAAGAGGTTCTTGTCACTGCACAAAAACGCGAGCAAAATCTACAGAAAGTTCCGGTATCGATCACCTCCTATAACGCAATGGAACTGGAAAATAAATTCATTACGTCCATCACCGAACTAGAAAAGAGCATGCCCAATACACAATTTCGGGCCAGCCGCGCAACCAACTCGACCCTGACAGCCTATATTCGCGGCGTCGGGCAACAGGACCCGTTGTGGGGCTTTGAACCTGGGGTAGGGGTTTATGTGGATGACGTGTATTACGCGCGGCCACAGTCGGCGGTACTGGACGTATTCGACGTCGAACGCGTTGAAGTATTGCGTGGCCCCCAAGGTACGCTGGCGTAAATTGGTACTCTGATGATGAACATTGGACAGCAGGACTGGTAGTGAAAAATATCGAAGACAAGTCTTATAAAACGGGAGGTTACAATCTAGGATCTGGTGAATTAGCTTTCTACGGCCCACCTCGGACTATAACTGCAAGCTTGTCTTATGAGTTCTAAGGACTAAAAACTGTGATATTTCATCGGGGCGGCACTAACCACTCCGATGAAATTTACCCGCTACAACGATCCCGCTACCCATCAATTCATCCCCCCCTCTCACTCAGTACTTAACTAACAATCCAGTCTTAACCCACTCAGTCGGATAGGATGCCCCCCAAACCAGCCTAAAACATTAACAAGTCATCATGTTGCACAGTTGACATAACCACTGTGAAAACAGTACAAAAGACCTCACCTCAAATTCAGCTTCAATCCATCTCGGAGACACACCCTATGCTAGGCCAAACTAGGCTAACCGTTTTAGTTATTATTCTGGCAAGTTGCTGCATGGCCATAGCCGCTCAGGCAGACGGTCAATTCACTAAAAAAGGGGCCATTACTATAGAAAAATCTCCCATCGATGGCGTCACTTTTCGATATATAAAAACCAACGGTATCACCATGCGTATTGCCGAAATGGGTGACAAGGGACCATTGATATTGATGGCTCATGGCTGGCCTGAGTCCTGGTACTCCTGGCGGCATCAAATACCCGCTCTTGCCAAAGCTGGCTATCGAGTGGTGGTTCCTGAAATGCGCGGATACGGAAAAACAGATGCGCCTGCAGATGTTAATAGTTATGACATCACTACGCTTGCCGCCGACATGGCAGGCGTACTGGACGCCCTCGGAGAAGAAAAAGCAACAATGGTAGGCCATGACTGGGGCGCGGTAGTAGCGGCACACACCGTGTTATTACATCCCGATAGGTTTTCCAGCCTGATACTTATGAGCGTCCCGCACCGAGGAAGAGGGCCCTCTTCCCCAATGCCCGCATTGAAAGCCCAATTTGGAGACAACTTCTTCTACATGCTCTATCACAATGAAGCCGGAGGTGTTGCCGAAACCGAGTACGATAGTGATCCCCGTGGTATTTTGAGCCGGCTTTACCTATCACCCGACTCACCGAGAGAAGAACCCACCGTGACAAATCCTCTACGGTCTGCGGGAGGTTGGATCCCGAGGCTGGGCGCAGCGATAAGCTTGCCCGATTGGTTGGAACAGCAAGATCTCGATTATCTGGTCGAGCAGTTCGAAGCATCCGGATTTCGAGGCGGAGTTAACTACTACCGCAACATTGAGCGCAACTGGGAAACAACAGAACAATTAGTCGGCGCCAAAATTGAGGTCCCAACGTTATTCATAGCCGGCGAGAAAGATATCGTCATTAGAGGCGCCACCAAACCCATGTTGGAAGCGATGATGGCAACAACTATCCCCAACCTGCACAACGTTGTTCTGGTGCCAGGAGTGGGCCACTGGATTCAGCAAGAAGCGCCAAACGAAACCAATCGGGCGATGATTAATTTCCTAGAAAATCTTTAACATTTTCGCAACAACAACGGCAACGACAGTACATGAACAAAAAAAATCAGCGAGCAAATGTTAACTACCGAGAAATGCCAATGATTCGATTATCGATCCGAAAAGGAAAGGCATACTTATTGACGTCGCCACGACAGCGAATTTTTCATGAAATGAGGTAGCGGAATTTAGAAGTAATAACTATGCCCCTGAAAGAATAATATCCGAGGCATAGTTAGTGTAGCTCTATCTTAGCCCTGAAACTCAGGTAAATTTACCACTAAACCATCCAATTCATCGGTCGTATCAATTTGACATGACAATCGTGAATTTTCTTCACGCATGGTATTCAACCCCAGCATAGATTCTTCCATCGCATCGGGTGGAGTCAGCTTATTAAGCCATGCCTTATCAACATAAACATGACAAGTGGCACAAGAACAACCACCACCACAGTCAGCATCAATTCCAGGCACATCATTATTCATTGCTACTTCCATTAGCGATGAACCTGTTTCAGTTTCTACTTCGTGGACATCACCACCGTGTTCAATAAA
Source organism: uncultured Spongiibacteraceae bacterium (assembly GCA_964401565.1). GTDB lineage: Bacteria > Pseudomonadota > Gammaproteobacteria > Pseudomonadales > Dasaniaceae > Oceanicoccus. Next base: position 436 of record CAYNZI010000197.1, on the reverse strand, counting down.
TGTAACTTTGATCATCTAAAAGTTCCTAGTCAAATAACTCACAAATTAGTTAGGTCGAAAACGTTAGGCAACGCTTATCACAGTGCTTCCAACCGAACCGGTAGATCACTAAAACCTTTTACAAAAGAAGATGCAATACGAACGGGCTCGCCAACCACTTCGATATTTTTAAACCGTTTCATGATTTCTTCCCACGTAATCTTGATCTGCATTTCTGCCAGTTTATTACCCATGCAGCGGTGAATACCAAAACCAAAACTCAAGTGATTGCGCGCTTTCGCTCGATCAATAATAAACTTATCAGCATCGGGAATCACTGACTCATCGCGATTGCCAGAAACATACCACATAACAACTTTGTCGCCCTTCTTAATATGCTTTACATTGAGAATTGTGTCCTCAAGGGCAATACGGCGCATATGTGCCAACGGCGTTT
>CAYNZI010000196.1:4971-5555 GCA_964401565.1 uncultured Spongiibacteraceae bacterium | reverse complement strand
AAAATAGTCCTGGTTGATATCGGTGGTCAACAGGTATTGGTCGGTGTCGCTCCTGGCCGAGTTTCTCATCTACAATCGTTTGAGCAGCCGGTATTGGAGTCGCCAGTAAGCAATAATGATTTTCCCAGCGCTATGAAAAAAATTCTACAGAATAAACTTGTCGGTGCATCGGGCAAAAAGGGAAACCAATGATGACGTCGGCTCTCCGGTTTTTACTATTTGTCATTATTGTATTTATGCCATTTTCGTCTGTTTGGGCCCAGGATGCTGGCGGTTTGGCATCCAGCGTCGATGCAGTCACTCAGATTGCTGCCAAGACTGTTCCGGGAATCCCCGCGATGACGGTGACTACCAATGCTAGCGGCGGGCAAGACTACACAGTTACTATACAGATACTTGCTGTGATGACGGTGCTGACGTTATTGCCATCATTTTTAATGATGATGACGGCGTTTACCCGAGTGATTATCGTGTTGGCTATTCTTCGTCAGGCCATCGGTTTACAAAATACGCCATCTAATCAAATCGTAATGGGATTGGCGTTGTTTCTAACTATATTTATCATGCTTCCTGTTTTTGAAAAA
>CAYNZI010000196.1:0-4961 GCA_964401565.1 uncultured Spongiibacteraceae bacterium | reverse complement strand
CACGCAAGCCCTGCAGCCATATATGAATGAACAAATTACCTCGCTTGAGGCGATAGATGCAGCATCGAAACCATTCCATGAGTTCATGCTGTCGCAGACTCGGGAAACAGATTTGGATTTGTTTATGCGCATATCCCACACAACGGATGTTCAAACACCCGAAGAAACCCCGTTTTTTGTATTGGCGCCTGCATTCCTGACCAGTGAATTGAAAACAGCATTCCAAATGGGTTTTGTGTTGTTTATTCCGTTTCTAGTCATCGATTTGGTTGTTGCCAGTGTGTTGATGGCGATGGGTATGATGATGTTATCACCGATCATTATTTCCCTGCCGTTTAAAATCATGATGTTTGTGTTGGTTGATGGCTGGGTCATGATCGTGGGAACGCTGGCGGCAAGTTATGGTTACTGACGACGCTCGCAGTTTTTCGATGTACCGGATTGAGAGGTGAGTCCATGACTCCAAGTGTCGTTGTCGATTTGTTTCGAGAGGCTCTACTGTTAATTATATTGTTAGTGTCCGTGATGGTCGTTCCTAGTTTGTTGGTGGGTCTTGTCATCAGTGTCTTTCAGGCAGCCACTCAAATTAACGAGCAGACATTAAGTTTTTTACCCCGTCTAATTACTACTCTGGGCATGTTGATTTTTGCAGGGCCGTACCTGTTGACTGAAATTATTGACTTCACAACGCGGCTTGTTAGTAGTATTCCTACGCTAATCGGATGATTTTCTGCAATGCCTGAAATTGATAGCGCTGCGATTGGGGGGTGGTTGGGGGCAGCGGTATGGCCGTTCTTCCGTATAGGTGCGTTTTTTATGGCGGCCCCTATTTTTGGCACGCAATTGGTGCCTGCGCGTATACGAATTGTACTCGCTTTCCTAATGACATTAGCCATAGCGCCTAATTTACCGCAGATGCCCGCCGTCGATGCCGTTTCTATTCCCGCATTCATATTGACTACACAGCAGATTCTTATCGGTGTGGCTATGGGTTTTTCGATGCAGGTTTTTTTACAGGTATTTGTTGTCGGTGGTCAAATAATTGCGATGCACATGGGGTTGGGTTTCGCGTCGATGGTTGATCCTGCCAATGGTGTAACGGTTACAGTCCTTAGTCAATTTCACTTGATGTTAATTACCTTACTGTTTGTTGCAATGAACGGGCACTTGGCCATGATCGAAGTGTTAGCGGCTAGCTTTTATACATTGCCGGTAGGTTTTGAATTTATATCGAAGGCAGCCCTGTTAGATTTAGCCGGTTATGCGGGCTGGATGTTTACCTCTGCACTTTTGCTGGCTTTGCCCGCCGTGGCGGCTTTAATGATTGTTAACATGTCATTAGGTGTTGTCACTCGAGCGGCGCCGCAGTTGAATATATTTGCTATCGGTTTCCCCTCTATGTTGGTTCTCGGCTTGTGTATTGTCTGGGTAACGCTGATTGGGTATTTACCACTCTTTGATCGGTTTACACGTGAAGCGTTAGCGATGATGGCTTTTTTGGTTAACGGCTAGCGGGCCCGTTCGACAGACCGTATTGCTAGTGCGACGGGCTACCTTCCTGTACTTCTCCTGATAATTAAAATTCCCCCATAGTCATTTAGGCATAACAATTGCTCTAAAGGTGTAGAGGACGGTGCAATGTCGATTCATTGGCGCTATCCAATTCTTCCTGGAAAGGTTTAAGCAGAGCAACGCGCAGTGGCAGAGAACGACAACGGACAGGAAAAGACAGAAGAAGCTACCCCCAAACGTCTCGAAAAATCACGAGACGAGGGGCAGGTTGCCCGCTCTAAAGAATTGGGTACGGCATTGATTCTGCTCGCTGGAACCGGAGGTCTTATTGTTTACGGAGGTGATTTTGGTGAAGCCTTAATGAGCGTAATGCGCTTTAATTTCAGTATGCCGCGGGAGGTGGCGTTCGATGAAAGCCTTATGCTTAGGCATTTGCGGGACACGTCAATTTTCATGCTTGAAACGATGCTTCCGTTTTTTGCTCTGATAGCGGTTGCTGCCGTGGTCGGTCCGGTCGCTTTAGGAGGATTTATCCTAAGCGGTAAGGCGCTGGCACCAAAGCTAAGCAGGCTAGATCCTATTCAGGGAATTAAGCGAATATTTTCTCTGAATTCTTTGGTCGAATTATTGAAGTCGGTAGGAAAGGTCGTTGTGGTGGGTTCGACGGCGTATTTTGCCTTGCGGAATGCCCAAATGGATTTATTGGATTTGTCTCACGCGGCCTTACAACCTGCCATAGTACAGATGCTATTGATAGTAGCCTGGTCAGTTTTTGCTGTATCCGCCTCGATGATTCTCATTGTAGCGATTGATGTGCCGTTTCAGATTTTCGACCATAGTAAGAAACTAAAAATGACTCGTCAGGAAGTTAAGGACGAGATGAAAGATTCGGAAGGTAAACCTGAGGTCAAAAATCGAATTCGACAGTTGCAGCGAGAAATGGCACAGCGAAGAATGATGGAAGCTGTTCCCGAAGCTGATGTTGTTATTACTAACCCTGAGCATTTTTCGGTCGCGTTAAAATATGATGTCGAAGGAGGTGGTGCTCCTATAGTGGTGGCCAAGGGGGTTGATTTCCTGGCCATTAAAATTCGAGAAATAGCGAATGCCAACGACGTCATGATATTGGCAGCACCGCCGCTGGCCAGGGCTATTTATTTCACCACAGAGCTAGACGACGAAATCCCCAATACACTGTATCTAGCCGTGGCGCAGGTACTGGCCTATATATTCCAGCTGCGCTCTTACCAGCAGGGCAAAGGCGTCAAACCCAAGACCGTTGGTGACATAGAGCTTCCTCGTGAGGCGCGATATGACCCCGAAGGCAACCCGGAACCCGAAGTTTAAAATACCTAGAGAAAAAAGTGGGCTCTGGCAGAAAACCGGAAGGGTTCTTGCAACAGTATTGAGAAATTGGCAGAGCATGCCAAATGCGCCATTTTTTTGAACTTACCAATAAGACGATACATAATCAATGAATGCACCGCATAACCCGGCAAGAAAAAGTCCACTCGCCGAATTAGGACTATTCGCGCAGGGAAATTTAGGTGTCCCATTCCTGTTAGTTACGATGCTGGGTATGATGATACTACCCGTGCCGCCATTTCTTCTTGATGTCTTCTTTTCCTTCAATATTGCCCTGTCCATTGTCGTTCTATTAGTCGCTGTCTATGCATTAAGACCACTCGATTTTGCCGTATTTCCAACGGTGTTGCTGGTGTCGACCTTATTTAGACTGGCACTGAATGTGGCATCGACCAGAGTCGTGCTACTGGAAGGTCATCAGGGCGGTGATGCTGCTGGGAAGGTTATACAATCCTTCGGAGAGGTTGTCATCGGTGGAAACTACGCCGTGGGTCTTGTCGTTTTCCTGATATTAATCATTATCAACTTCGTTGTTGTTACCAAAGGTGCTGGCCGGATATCGGAAGTAAGTGCGCGATTTACTCTGGATGCTATGCCGGGCAAGCAGATGGCGGTTGATGCGGACTTGAATTCAGGATTAATTAGTCAGGATGATGCGCGATCCCGTCGAGAAGAAATTGCCAGTGAAGCGGATTTCTATGGCTCAATGGATGGCGCCAGTAAATTTGTCCGAGGGGACGCTGTCGCCGGTATTCTGATTTTGTGTATTAATATCATTGGAGGGCTGGCCATAGGGATACTCCAGCATGATCTTGAGTTTGCACGAGCGATGGAGGTCTACTCACTACTGACTATCGGTGACGGATTGGTGGCGCAGATACCAGGGTTACTACTGTCCACGTCGGCGGCAATCATGGTTACGAGGGTCAGTGATTCTAAGGATATGGGGGCGCAGATTTCGGCACAAATGTTTAGCTCACCCAAGGCATTGACAGTAGCTGCTTCCATTACGGGGTTTATGGGGGGGATTCCGGGTGTGCCGCACGTGGCATTTTTATCCCATGCCAGTCTTTGTGGGGGCATTGCTTATGTTATTAGCCAGCGTACACATAAAGTTGAAGTGGATCGCGTTGAACAGGAACAGGATCAGCAATTACAGGAAAAGAAAGATCAGCTAAAACAAGCGGAAGTACCAGAAATTGGCTGGGATGACGTCCAGCCGGTCGATGCGATAGGGCTGGAGGTTGGTTATCGTCTGATTCCCATGGTGGATAAGAGTCAAGGTGGCGAGCTGCTGAGTAGAATAAAAGGGATTCGGAAAAAATTATCGCAGGATGTGGGCTTTCTGATTCCCTCGGTGCATATTCGTGACAATCTCGATTTAATGCCAACGGCTTACAGGATAAGCCTGACCGGTGTGTCGGCAGGTGAGGCAGAAGTCTACCCAGACAGAGAGCTGGCTATTAACCCCGGACAAGTATTTGGGAAATTGGATGGCATACCCACCACAGATCCTGCCTTCGGTTTGGATGCGCTATGGATTGAACCCGGTATGAAAGATCAAGCCCAGACATTGGGTTACACCGTTGTGGACACCAGTACGGTTATTGCGACGCATATTAATCAATTATTGTTAAAACACACTCACGAATTGCTGGGGCATGATGAAGTTCAGCAAATGTTGGACATTCTCGCAAAGAACTCACCGAAACTGGTAGAGCACCTGGTTCCGGAAACCGTTTCGATGACAGTGCTGTTGAACGTATTACGAAACCTGTTACGTGAAGGAGTCCCGATTCGCGATTTACGAACTATTGCTGAAGCTATTTCATCGAATGCTGTGTTGAGTCAAGATCCCGGCGCGCTAACGGCTGCCGTGAGAACGTCCCTGCGACGAATAATTGTCCAAAACATCTATGGTGCCGAGGCAATCTTGCCAGCGATCGCCTTAGATCCTGCGATGGAACAGATATTGCTTAAATCAGTTCAACAAGCGCAACAAGGTGGGTTTTCTGACGATATTGTTTTAGAGCCCGGACTAGCAGAGCGGTTACAGTCAGCGCTAATTGAGGCTGCAAAACGAC